>CACZQQ010000430.1 GCA_902783355.1 uncultured bacterium | reverse complement strand
GCCACCCCGCTGGAGCCTCTGGGCAAATACAAGGCCCTCTTCCTCGCGCTGGCCGACCGCGACGCCGTCGGCTCCCATGGCCAGAACAAGGGAATCGTGGACGGGCACTTCTTCGCCATCGACCCCGGCCATTCGCTGGAAGGCAACGGCAGGGATCTGGAAATCCATGACGACCTCTCCTTCCGCGACAAGAACGCCGGCGTCTTCGAGAAGCGCTTCCGCAACTTCAGCGTCTTCGACGACGACACCCGCTTCGCCAAATTCGAGGGCGTCCTCAAGCTGCGCGAACTCGTCGCCCCCGGCTCGACCAAGCTCAACGACCTCTTCACCTCCTACAAGGCCAAGTTCAACCCCCTCGAGCCAGGCATCAGCGACGCCGAGAGGAAGCTGCGCGGCGCCATCCTCTCGAATATCGCGGACATGGAGGCGGAGTTCCGCACCCAGATCGGGACAATCCTCCATGTCTTCGCCTCCCAGCTCATTCTCTACGACGCCCTTCAGCCGCAGGGGGACGATGTCCAGCGGGGGGCCATCGAAAGCCTCTCCAATCTGGAGAAGCTGACCTCGCCGACCACCTGGAAGAGTCCCCATGGCGAAGTCGAACTCAGGCATCTGGCCATCGAGCCCGGCAAGCGCGTGCCCTGGGAGGCGCGCCTGGACGAGGCGGGCAACCTCGTCTACACGACCAAGGGCCCGCTCACCGAGGAGACCAAATCGTACCTGTTCGCCTGCTGTACGGTGGCCAGCATCCGCCTCCCGCAGTATGCGAGGGGCGGCGCCACCATCACCGTGCCGCCGGAGAAACGGGAGGCGTTCTTCGAGGCCTTCAGCGAGAAGAACATCGCCGAAATGACACACCTGCAGGAGTTTGAGGAAAGGGATTCCCGCCGCGGCGGAATCCAGCTGTAGCAGGGCCCCATGCCGCGCCTGCCGAATTCCGCCATGGTCGCGCAGGCGCGGCCGCCTGCCGCCTGCGCCGTCCCGTCGCGGGAATCCCTGAGGACGTGGCCGTAATGCGCTTTTTCTGCAGTATATTTAGTCGATTTACATTGCATCGCCCGAAACTTCCAACCATAGCAGCAAATAACAACAACCGCTTTCATGAACATCACCAAAACTCTTGAAGGAACGACCCTTACGCTTGTCCCCGAAGGCCGTCTGGACACGACGACCTCTCCGCAGCTGGAGGCCTTGCTGGCCACGGTCCTGGACAATGTGACGGAACTGGTCTTCGACTTCGCCAAACTGGACTACCTCTCCTCGGCGGGATTGCGCGTCCTGCTCTCCGCGCAGAAGCGCATGAACCAGCAGGGCAAGATGAAACTGCTCAATGTGAACGCCACCGTGAAGGAGGTCTTCGACATCACCGGATTCGCCGATTTCCTCACAATCGAGTAGCTTCATAACTCTTTTGTAATAAACATGTTAGGTATTGGAATCAGGCATCGTTGGATTATTGTGGCCGCAGCCGCGATCCTCTATGTGGTGCTGCTGTGCGCGACATGGTGCCTTACCACGCGCAGGGCCGCCCGGCAGACCGAATCGATGCTGGACTACGCCATGCTGGATCTCAACGACACCCTGAACGGCGCCGTCGACACGATGCTCATGCATGTCGCCAAGTCCATCGTGGAGGAGTTGAAGCAGGCCGCCCCCTGCAGCCAGGACGACATGCAACGCATTGCGGAGCAAAGGGATGTCGACGAGATCAACATTGTGCGTCAGGACGGGTTGAACCTGGCCTCCACGGATCCGCAGCTGGTCGGCATCTCCTTCACCGAGAAGCCCCAGGCGGCCGAGTTCATGGTGCTGACAAAAGGCCCGCGGAAAGCCTATTCGCAGCCCTTCCGCGCGGGCGGGCACAACCCCGACGTGCACCGCAAGTATGTCGGCGTCGCCTTTCCGGAGGGGCGCGGCTTCGTGGAGGTCGGCATTGACGAATCGCGGCTGGAGCGCATGTTCCCCGCCATCATGTCCTTCATCTTCGACGAATGGCTTCTGGGCGAGAAGGGCTGGTTCCTCTGCGCCGACCTGGCCTACGGACGGCTCATCTCCAATCCCGCGCGCCACCGCAACGAGGCCCGCTTCCTCGCCGAGACCGGCTACGCCCCCGAACCGTTCACAGTCCGCGAAGACGGCAAGACCACCTTCCGGCAGCGTCTCTTCGGCGAAGTATGCGACTGCCGTGCCATCATCTACGGCGGCCACCGCATCATCGCCGCCCTCCCCCTGACCGAGTACTACGCCACCAGGACGCTCTACACCATCGTGATGGGCTTCGTCCTCGCCTTCGTCCTGGGGCTCTTTGCGCTGCTGCTCTGGCGAATCGAGGTCGCCCGCGCGCGCATCCAGGCCTTCTATCTCGCCGAGGCTGAAAAGCAGGCGGCCGAACTCGAACTGGGCCGCACCATCCAGATGTCCGTGCTGCCCATGGAGTTCCTTGACAACGAGTACATCCGTCTGGCGGCCTCGATGACGCCCGCCCGCGAAGTCGGCGGCGACTTCTACGACTTCTTCGCCCTGGACGAGACCCATCAGGCCTTCCTGGTGGCGGACGTCTCCGGAAAGGGCGTCACCGGCGCCCTCTACATGATGAACGCGCGCACGCTCATCAAGGACATCCTTCTGACCGAGCGGTCCTTCGACCCGGCGGTGGCGCTGACGCAGGCCAACGCGGAACTGTGCCGCAACAATCCGGCGGAGATGTTCATCACCGCCTGGATCGGCGTGCTGGACCTGGAGAACGGGCGCGTCACCTTCGCCAATGCAGGACACAACCCGCCGCTGCGTCTGCGCAACGGAAAGGCGCCCGAATGGCTGCGGCAACGCTCCGGATGCCCCCTGGCCTGCTTCAGCAATGTCACCTACCGCCTCTGCGAGACCGCCCTGGCGCCCGGCGAGATGCTCTTCCTCTACACGGACGGCGTCACCGAAGCCATGAATCCGGCGGGCGCCCTCTACGGCGAAGAAAGGCTGGCCGCGACGCTCGCGCAGACGATGGGCGCCCCCCGCGCCGCCGTCTCGCCGCAAACCCTGAACCGCGCCGTGCGCAACGATGTCGAACGCTTCGCCAAAGGCGCGCCCCAGGCGGACGACCTGACTGTGCTTGCCGTCCAATATCTTTCTGCCGTTGAAAGATATATGCGGACATTCCCATGCGATGCCTCGGCCTTGGAGGCCACCATGGAATATCTCTCGTCGATGCTGGACGAACGCGGCTGCCCCGCCGCCGCGAAGACGCAGCTGCTGATTGCGCTCGACGAGGTGGTTTCCAATGTCGTGCGCTGTTCGGGCGCCACCGGCATCGCGATTGAGATGCGCTTCTCGCAGGCGCCCAAGGGCGTGACAGTCGTCCTCTCCGATGACGGCAAGCCCTTCAATCCGCTGCATGTCCCGACGCCGGACACCAAGGGCTCGGCAGACGAGCGCCCCGTGGGCGGTCTTGGCATCCTCCTGCTACGCAAGACGATGGACAGCCTCGCCTACCGCTACGCCCACGGTTGCAATATCCTCACCTTCCAGAAGCGGCTGGACGCCGTATAGTGCCGCCGATATTCCAAACTGCCGAACGGATCCGTTCCAAACTGCCGAACGGATTCGTTCCAAACTGCCGAACGGATTCGTTCCAGACTGCCGAACGGATTCGTTCCAAACTGCCGAATTACGGTGGAAAAATTATATGTAACTATTATATTTATTGTGATGTTGAATTCTTTTCTTTTTCCCTTTCAGGAGGTGTCCGTCCGTGTCCGTCTATCTGCCCCGCATCGCTGACGCCCTTTTGGCCCGAAAACTGGCCGGCAAGGGTGCCGTCTTGATCGAAGGCCCCAAATGGTGCGGCAAGACAACCACCGCCGAGCAGGCGGCCGGCAGCATCCTCTATATGAACGCGCCGGCGGACATGGAGCAGAATCTGACCCTGGCCGCCTTAAACCCCTCCCGCCTTCTGGCGGGGCCAGTTCCACGTCTGATAGACGAATGGCAACTCGCGCCGAAACTGTGGGACGCCATTCGTTTTGAGGTCGATCACCGCCCCGCCCCCGGACAGTTCATCCTGACGGGTTCCGCCGTCCCGCCGTCCACCGACGAAATTCACCATTCAGGCACGGGGCGCTTCGCGTGGCTCAGAATGCGCCCCATGAGCCTCTACGAATCGCGCGAATCCAACGGCCAGGTCAGCCTGCGGCGCCTTTTCGACGGTGACATCGACCTGGAAGGAACCTGTTCGCTTTCTCTGGAGCAGATCGCCTTCCTCACCTGCCGAGGCGGCTGGCCACACGCCGCCCTCCTCAAGGGCGATGTGGCGCTCGACCAGGCCCTCGACTACCACGATGCCATCGTGCGCACGGACGCCTCGCGGGCCGATGGCGTTGACCGCGCCCCCGAGCGCGTCCGACAGCTGCTGCGCTCCTACGCGCGCCTCCAGGGCACGCAGGCCAACCACCAGACCATCTGCGCCGACATCGCCGCCGCGCGCTCGACCTCCTTCAGCCCGGACACCGCCGCCGCCTACATCCAGGCCCTGCGGAAAATCTTCGTCGTCGAGGATCTGGAGGCGTGGAATCCCGACCTGCGCTCCAAGGCCGCCGTCCGCACGACACCCACGAGATATTTCGTGGATCCCTCCATCGCGACCGCCGCCCTGGGACTCGGCCCCACGGATCTGCTGGACGACCTGCACACCTTCGGTCTCTTCTTCGAAACGCTCTGCGTCCGCGACCTCCGCGTCTTCGCCGAGGCTCTGGACGGACGCCTGTACCACTACCGCGACAACACGGACCTCGAATGCGACGCCGTCATCCACCGACGAAACGGCTCGTATGGCCTTATCGAAATAAAGCTTGGCGGCGAGCGCCTCATCGAGGAAGGCGTTGCCAGCCTGAACGCCCTAGCGGACAAAATTGACCCGCAGCGCATGAAGGCGCCTGCCTTCCGCATGGTGCTGACCGCCGTCGGCGAATATGCCTATCGGCGGCCCGACGGCGTTCTCGTCGTCCCCATCGGCTGCCTGAAGGACTGAAACGCCCTCCCCTACGGCACGAAGACGCCTTTCACGAGGGGGATGTCGCCCTTGAGGGAGTGCGTGAAGTGCGCCTTGGCGTCGGCGAAGGAGAAGGTGTGCGTCTGGAAGAGGGCGGCGTCCACGCGCCCCTGTCGGATGAGTTCCGTGGCGAGGGGGAAGTTGACGGCAGGTTCGGCGAAGGTGGTCTTGACGGTGGTCTTGTTGAAGACGGCGGCGTTCACGTCGAAGGGGATGACATTCCTGCCGCCGAAATCCAGGCCGAGCAGGACGATTGTTCCGCCGAAGCGCAGGAGGCGGAGTCCTTCAGGGACGCTTTGCGGCGGGGAGGTCACAATCACCCTGTCCACGCCCCTTGGAAGGCGTTTATTTATAACTTCTTGTAAATCAGCATCTTGTGTACATATCACATCATCCAGATCCAGTTTTTCGGCGACGTCGAGGCGTGCGCGGCCCATGGCGCGGCTGCGGGAGCGTCCGGTGACGGCGACATAGCCCGCGCCGCGCAGGCGCGCCACCCGGGCCGCCAGCAGCCCGATCGGCCCGTTGCCTAAGACGACCACGCTGCCGCCCATGGGAATGGCCGCCGTCTCCACGGCGGAGAGCGCCACGGCCAGCGGCTCCGTGAGGCAGGCGCTGATGTGGTCAAGCCCCTCGTAGCGGTTCAGGTTGCCCGCGCGGACGACAAGATACTCTCCCATGCCGGGGACGCCTTCCAGCGTATGCATGTTGCGGCACAGGTCGCTGCGGCCGGCCTTGCAGTCGGGGCATTCGCCGCACATCGAGCAGTCCTCCACGGTGACGGTGTCGCCTGCTTTGAAGCCGTTGACAAGCGCGCCGGCCTCCACCACTTCGGCGGAGATTTCATGGCCGAGAGGCTGATAGTCGCCCTCCCAGTCGCGCACGAAATTGAGGTCGGTGCCGCAGACGCCGCAGGCGCGGACGCGGACCAGCACGCTGTCGGGCCGCAGCGACAGCTCCAACTCTCGCTCTTGAATGTCAATGCCCTTCCGGCCAAACAAAGCGCGTGTCTTCATGGGGTTCCCCAGTAGGCTGCGTGTTTTTTTTTCACCCGACGGCGAGGACGCCGTCGGTACGCATTGTCACAGGCTCCAGTCGATCGGCTCGATTCCGGCTTCGGCGAGGGCGGCGTTGGCGCGCGAGAAGGGGCGCGAGCCGAAGAAGCCGCGGCGTGCGGAGAGCGGAGACGGATGCGCGCTGGCGATGATGGTGTGGCGCGCGGCGTCGATGAACTTGGCGTAGGCGGCGGCATTGTTGCCCCATAGCACGAAGACCACGCGGCGCGGCAGCGCATTGACAGCGCGCACGACTGCGTTGGTGACCGCCTGCCAGCCGAAATCGGCGTGGCTCAAGGCCTCGCGCGCGCGTACAGATAGTATTGTATTGAGGAGCAGGACGCCTTCGCGCGCCCAGCGGCGCAGGTCCGGCCGCGCAGGAATGGGCAGCCCCAGATCGGCGTTCAGCTCCTTGAGGATGTTCTTGAGAGAGGGCGGCAGCGGCGTGCAGCCTGGCGGGACCGCGAAGGCGAGGCCGCACGCCTGCCCTGGCCCGTGGTAGGGATCCTGCCCCAGAATGACCGCCTTGACCGCCTCCGGCGGCGTCAAAGCCAGCGCATTGAATATAAGTCCTTCAGGTGGAAAGACTTGTATACCAGAGTGGCGTTCCTGGGCGACGCGATGCAACGCCTCGTCGGCGCAACCGTCGGGCAGAAGCCCCTCCCATCCTGACGGGATCGCGTCTTCCATCGGTCCTCCCTCCCCTCAAATGAGATTCTTCATGATATAGTCGCGGCGGTCGGGCGTGTTCTTGCCCATGAGGAAGCCCAGCAGGTCGTCCAGCTTGCGCGGGAATTCGACGGTGACGGGCTGCAGGCGGATGGCGTCGCCGCGGATGAACTGCTTG
>CACZQQ010000429.1 GCA_902783355.1 uncultured bacterium | reverse complement strand
TCCCCCGTACTTTAAATTATGTACAAGTACAAACCAACCGATTGCGCGCTGGGCATCCAGCATCTGCTGGCCATGTTCGGCTCCACCGTCCTCGTCCCGCTGATCACCGGCATGTCGCCCTCCGTGGCGCTCTTCTGCGCGGGCCTGGGCACCATCGTCTTCCATCTCTGCACGGGCGGCCAGGTGCCCGTCTTCCTGGGCTCCAGCTTCGCCTTCATTCCCGCGCTGTGCGCCATCATCGGCGGCAAGGCGGAGAACATTCCGCTGGCGCAGGGCGGCATCATCGCGGCCGGCCTGGTCTATCTTGTCTTCGCGCTGCTGGCGAAGGTGCTGGGGCCCGACCGCATCCGCACCTACATCCCGCCGGTGGTCACCGGCCCCGCCATCATCATCATCGGCCTGAGCCTGACCGGCGTCGGCATCCAGGACGCCATCGGCATCAACGATGGTTTGAACCCGAACTCCATGCTGAAGTGCGCCCTCATCGCCACCTTCACCTTCGCCATCGTGGTGCTGGGCATGAGCGCCAAGCACCGCACCTTCCGCATGATTCCCATCTTGCTGGGCATGATCTACGGCTATGTGCTGTGCGTCATCCTCCACTTCTGCGGCGTCTACAAGATGAACTACGCCCCCATCGCCAACGCGACGTGGCTGAACATCCCCTACCACAACGGCTTCCTCTCGCTGCCCGCCTTCGACCTGAAGGCCATCGCCCTCATCGCCCCCATCGCCCTCGTCACCTTCTTGGAGCATCTGGGCGACATCACCACCAACGGCGCCGTCGTCGGCAAGGACTTCTTCAAGTCGCCCGGCCTGCACCGCACGCTGATGGGAGACGGTTTGGCCACCGCGCTGGCCGGCTTCCTCGGCGGCCCCTCCAACACGACCTACTCCGAGAACACGGGCGTGCTGGCCTCCACCGGCAACTACAACCCCGCGCTGCTGCGCATGGCCGCCTACCTGGCGGTGCTGCTGGGCCTCTTCGGCAAGTTCGGCGCCGTCCTGCAGACCATCCCCGTGCCGGTCAAGGGCGGCATCGAGGTGGTCCTCTTCGGCATGATCGCCAGCGTCGGCATCCGCACCATCGCGGAGGCCAACATCGACATGAAGAACACGCGCAACCTCTCCATCATGGGCGCCATGCTCTGCGCCGGCATCGGCTTCGGCTCCATCGGCGGCCTGCCCGTGACCGTCCGCGGTGTCACCGTCAACATCTCCGGCCTCTTCATTGCCACGGTCGTCGGCATCGTCCTCAACGTCGTCCTGCCCGACCGCAGGGACGGCATGAGCCGCCCCGGCGGCGCCCCTGTGAAATAACATCCTCCATTCCAATGCATTGCCATAAGGGAGAGAACCATGTCGAACGCCGCCCTCCATCTGATGGACCATCCGCTGATCACCCACAAGATCTCCATGCTGCGCTGCGTGGAGACCGACACGAAGAACTTCCGCGAGCTGGTCAGTGAAATCGCCCTCTTCATCGGCTATGAGGCCACGCGCGACCTCTCCCTCTACAGCAAGTCCATCCAGACGCCGCTGTGCGCCACGACGGGCGAGTTCGTCCCCAAGCAGGTCTGCTTCGTGCCCGTGCTGCGTGCCGGCCTGGGCATGGTGGACGCCATGCTGGAGCTGCTGCCTGCCGCCAAGGTGGGCCACATCGGCCTCTACCGCGACCACGACACCCTCAAGCCCGTCGAATACTACTGCAAGCTGCCGACGGACATCAGCGAGCGCGTCGCCATCATTCTGGATCCGATGCTGGCGACCGGCGGCAGTGCCGTCGCCGCCATCGAATCCCTCAAGAACCGCGGCTGCAAGCAGATCAAGATGGTGAACATCATCGGCGCGCCCGAAGGCGTCAAGGCCGTCCGCCAGGCCCATCCCGACGTGAACATCTACCTGGGCTGCCTGGACGACGGCCTGAACGAGAACGGCTACATCCTGCCCGGCCTTGGCGACGCTGGCGACCGCCTCTTCGGAACCCTGTAGGTCTTGTGGAGCGATGAGGGATTTGGAGGCGATGTCCTGCCAGCAGTTGACGCAGGAGGAGATTCGCAGGCAGCAGAAGGAGCGTGACTTCCTTCGGTACTGCATGGAGGAGTTTCACCGCACGCGCGGCGAGGAGTGGGCCAACGGCATCAGCCACATGGTCGGCGTCGTCTTCGGCATCGTGGCGCTGACGCTGATGATGGTCTTCGCCGCGCAGCGCGGGAACGCCTGGCACATTGTCAGCTGCGCCATCTACGGGACGACGCTCATCCTGCTCAACCTCAGCTCGACGCTCTACCATCTGCTGACGGACTACAAGGCCAAGTGGGTCTTTCAGATATTCGACCATTGTTCCATATATATCTTAATTGCAGGGACTTATACACCATTTGTCCTTGTCACGATGGGGCGTGGAGCCTGGGGATGGACCATCTTCGGCATCGAATGGGGCCTCACCGTCCTCGGCATCCTTCTGGAGACGCTGTGGCCCAAGCTGGTGAAAT
>CACZQQ010000428.1 GCA_902783355.1 uncultured bacterium | reverse complement strand
TGCCGTCCAGATGGGACTGGAACCAGACGCCGTCGGGCGTCATCTTGCGCAGTTTCGAGAGGCTGAAGACCTGGAAGCCGCCGGAGTCGGTCAGGATGGCGTGGGGCCAGTTCATGAAACGGTGCAGGCCGCCGAGGCGCGCCATGAGCTCCATGCCCGGGCGCAGGTTCAGGTGGTAGGTGTTGCCCAGAATGATCTGGGCGCCAAGCGCTTCAAGCTCCTCGCCGGACATCGCTTTGACGGTGGCCTGCGTGCCGACGGGCATGAAGACAGGCGTCTCCACCGTCCCGTGGGCGGTGTGGAGGCGGCCGCGGCGGGCAAGGCTGCCGCTGTCCTGCGCAAGGATCTCGAAGCCAGGCGTCATTTCTTCAGCTCCGGCCCGATCTCCTCCAGCCGCTTCGCAACCGAGAGGAAGTCCTGCGGGCGCTCCTTCTTGTCCTGCCGGATCATCAGGTCCATGAGTTCCGCCAACGCGGGCGTGAAGCCGTCCATCTTGCCGGCGTTGCTGAGGCGCAGGCCGGAGACATGCCGCTTGGCCAGGGCCCCGATCTCGTCCGCGTTGAAGTAGTTCTGGCCCGTGATGGCGTAGTACATCACCATGCCGATGGAGTAGATTTCGCTGGAGGCGTCCTCTCCTTCGCCCAGAAGGCGTTCCGGCGGGATGTAGTAGGGGGAGCCCGCGATGAAGTTGTCGCCGCCGCCGGCCGCGTCATGGAGCGACTTGCACAGGCCGAAGTCGATGAGGACCGCGTAGCCGTAGCGGTTGATGATGACGTTCTCCGGCTTCATGTCGCGGAAGAGGTAGCCCTTCCGGAGGATGTGCTGCTCGGCCGCCAGAAGGTGCAGCGCGATCTTCTGCGTGTCCGCCTCGCTGAGATGGCCCAGCCGCGTGACGCGGTTGTCCAGGCGCTCCCCCTCGATGAAGGGCGAGACGGAGAAGTATTCGCCGTCGACCAGCCCGCTGTCGATGCAGCCGATGGTGAAGTCGCTGTCCGTGAAGAGGGAGGCGATGCGCGACTCGTTGAGGAGGGCCAGGATGTTGTCCGGGCGCTCGCGCGCCTCGCGGGAGAGCAGCTTGACGGCGAGCCGCTGGGCGGGGACGGCGGGGTCGACGGCCTCGTAGACCGACCCCATGCCGCCTTCGCCGATGATGCCGCAGAGCAGGTACTTGCCCAGCCGCATGGGGACGAAGACAGGCCCGCTGCAGGAGGGGCACTGGACGCTGGACAGAGGCCGCGCCCCGTCAGGCAGCGGGGAGGCCTTGCCGCAGGTGGGGCAGACGAGCTTCCCCTGCCCGTATTGTCTGGAGACCTCCTGTATGGTGACTGTTTTCATAGGGGGATTTCTCCTTTATTCGAAGAGGGCCTTGGCGAAGAGGGCGGGGTCGAAGTCCTGCAGGTCGTCGACGCCTTCGCCCAAGCCGACGAAGCGCACGGGATAGCCCAGCTCCTTGCGGATGGCCACCACGATGCCGCCCTTGCCGGTCCCGTCCAGCTTGGTCAGCACCAACCCCGTGATGGGGAAGAGCTTGCCGAATTCGCGGGCCTGGTTGAGGGCGCTTGTGCCGATGGAGGCGTCCACCGTCAGCCAGATTTCATGGGGGGCGCCGGCGAGGGCCTTGCCGGAGATGCGCTTGACCTTCTCCAGTTCGGCCATGAGGTCGGCGCGCGTCGTCTGGCGCCCAGCCGTGTCGATGATGACATAGTCGGCCTTTCGGGAGACGCCCGTCTGGATGGCGGAGAAGGCCACGGCGGCGGAATCGCCGCCCAGCTTGCCCTCCGCCACGGGGCAGCCCAGCCGCTCGGCCCAGACCTGCAGCTGGATGGCGCCGGCCGCGCGGAAGGTGTCCCCCGCCCCCAGGACGACGCTCTTGCCCTCCTTCATGAAGGCGTGGGCGATCTTGGCGATGGAGGTGGTCTTGCCGCTGCCGTTGACGCCGACCATCAGGATGACGGTTGGCCCGTCGGGATTGACGGCGATGGGCGGCGTGGTCCCCAGCAGCTCCGTGACCTTGGCGGCGCAGACCTCCTGGATGTCGGCGTTGGTCTGGATGAGGCCGCGCGCATAGCGGTCCTTGATGTCGGCGACGAGCTCCGCCGTGGCGGCCGGCCCCAGATCTGTCCCCAGAAGACTCTCCTCCAGCTGCTTGTAGGTGTTCTCGTCCCATGCCTTCACGTCGGTGAAGATGGTCTGGAATGTGCGCGTGATGGCGGTCTTGGTCTTCTGGAGGCCACGCTGGAAGATGCTGAACAGTGACATGGGTCGGTGAACTCCCTATTCGGCGGTGCCGAAGGTGACGGCTTCGTTGGAGGCGTTGAGGCGGATGCGGTCCAGGACGCCGTTGATGAAGGCGGGCGAATCTTGCTGGCCGAAGAGCTTGGCCAGCTCCACGGTCTCGTTGATGACGAGCGCCGGCGGCTGGCGCTTCTCCGCATGGGCCAGTTCATAGGTGCCCATGCGCAGGAGGGCGCGGTCGGCGCGGTCCAGACGCATGAGGGACCAGTTGGTGGCCGCCGCGCTGATGCGCCCGTCGATGGCACGCAGGCAGGAGGCAAGCCCCTTGCAGGTGCCGCGCGTCCGTGACAGGGCGAGGGCGAGAAGCGCGTCGCAGAGCCGCTGGAAGTTGTCGGTCAGCTGCTCCTCCTCGTAGGTGAAGGAGGGGACCGCGGCCTCCCCGTCCTGCAAGTCTTCCGCGTCGGGGCAGAGCTGCTGCCGCAGACGCGTCTTGAAATCCTGCAGGAGGTATTGCCTGTAGGCCTTTTCACGGGCGAGACGTTCGCTGCGGTCGGGAGCCAGCGAGCCCTCGGGGGCCAGCGTCTGGAAACGGTTGCGCGCCAGCCGCATGACGAGTTCCATGAAGATCTGGACGGCCTCAAGGGAGAGGCCCTCCGGCAGGCGGCCGCCTTGCTCCAGGAGGAGTTCGCCGCACAGCGAGACGACGCGTTCCGGATAGAGCGGGGCGGCCGTGTCCAGCGCCTCCAGGCGCCGCAACGCCTCCGGCGTGGTGTCGGTGCGGCCCGTGACGTTGCTCATGGCGTCCGCCAGGGCGCCGGTAAGTGCGCGCTCGACAGGGGCCTGCGGCGTCTGGCGGCCGCCTTCGCTGACGCTGTCCAGGATGCGCTTGGCCATTTCGTAGGCCAGCTGGAAGAGCTGCTCAAGCAGGTCGCCCGTGGCCATTTCGCCCGCCAGCGCGGCGAAGTCCACCCAGACCACCTCGTTCCATTCAATGCCTTCCAGCGCCTTGGAGAGAATCTCGGCGGGCTGCGCCTTCTCGTCGTCCGCCATGCGCCAGATTTCGGTGGTGGTCGTGCGTTTCGGGGCCGCCGCCGCCTCGGGCTTCCGGGGCTTCCTGAAAGGACGGCGCGCCTGTGCGGCGGGGGCATTCGCTTCCGCTTCGACGGCTTCTTCAACGGCTTCGGGCTGGGGCGCCTGCGCATCGGCCGCCGGCTGCGCCGCCTCGGCGTGGAGAGGACGGGCCTCGTTGAGCAGGGTGGCCTGCGCCTGAATCTCGGCGGCGAAGGCGAACTGCATGGCAAGACGGCGGATCGTCCCGTTCACCAGATGCTGCATGCGCTCGGCCGCGTAGGCGATTCCTTCTGCGCGCGTATTGTGCTTGGGGGCGGCCATGGCGCTAGAGCTTCTTCATGAGGTTGGCCATTTCGATGGCGCTGGCGGCCGCGCTGGCGCCGCGGTTGCCGGCCTTGCTGCCGGAACGCTCGATGGCCTGTTCGATGTTCTCAGTCGTGACCACGCCGTAGATGACCGGCAGGCCCGTCGCCTGGCTGATCTGCGCGAAGGACTTGGAGACTTCGCTGTTGATCATGGTGGCGTGCTGCGTGGAGCCCTGGATGACCACGCCCAGGCCGATGAGCGCATCGTATTTGCCGCTCTCCGCCATCTTCTTGAGGGCAAGCGGCGTCTCGAAGGAGCCGGGCACCCAGGCGACCGTGATGTCCTTGGGCAGGGCGCCGTGCCGCAGGAGCGTGTCCTGCGCGCCGGCCAGCAGCTGTTCGACGAAGATGCTGTTGAAGCGGGCGCAGACGATGCCGAAGCGCAGGCCCTTGGCCTCCATGCCGCCTTCCAAAACCTTGACTTGTGCGTTCATTTTGATGACCTCTTCTGGGGTTGCTTGTGCCGTACGTACATATATAATGTACAGTACAGAGGTGGAAAATTCAGGGGATCATGTGGTCCATGCGATCGCGCTTGGTGGCCAGATAGGCGGCGTCCTCGGGGGTCGGCGGAATCACGATGGGCTCGCGCCCCGTGATCTCCAGCCCGTAGCCCGCAAGCCCCGCCAGCTTCTTCGGGTTGTTGGTCAAAAGCCGGATGCTCTTGACGCCCAGATTGAGGAGGATCTGCGCGCCGATGCCGTATTCGCGCAGGTCGGGGGCGAAGCCGAGGTGCGTATTGGCGTCGACCGTGTCCAGGCCGCGCTCCTGCAAGTGGTAGGCGTGCAGCTTGTTGGCAAGTCCGATGCCGCGGCCTTCCTGCCGCATGTAGACCAGCACGCCGCAGCCCTCGTCGGCGATGCGCTTCATGGCCGCGTCCAGCTGCAGACCGCAGTCGCAGCGCTTCGAATGGAAGACGTCGCCCGTCATGCATTCGCTGTGGACGCGCACCAGCACGTCCGTCTTGCCGGAGACGTCGCCCTTGACGAGAGCCAGGTGCTCCAGCCCGTTGTGGCGGGCGCGGAAGCAGTGCAGCTCGAACTCGCCGTAGTCGGTGGGCAGGTGGACGGATTCCACGCGCTCCACAAGCTGCTCCGTGCGGCGGCGGAAGGCGATGAGGTCCGCCACCGTCCCGAAGAGCAGGCCATGCTTTTTGGCGAACTCCTTGAGCTGCGGGACGCGCATCATGGAGCCGTCGGGGGCCATGATTTCGCAGATGGCGGCGGCATGGGTGAGGCCCGCCAGGCGCATCAGGTCGATGGAGGCCTCCGTGTGGCCGGCGCGCACGAGGACGCCGCCCGGGCGGGCGATGAGGGGGAAGACGTGGCCGGGGGAGTGAAAGGCTTCTGAGCCGCATTTGGGGTCGGCCAGGCAGTTGATGGTCTTGGCGCGGTCGAAGGCGGAGATGCCCGTGGTGGTTCCCTCGTTGGCGTCCACGGAGACGGTGAAGCAGGTGCCCAGCGGATCCGTGTTGCGCGTCATTTCGGAGATGCCCAGTTCCAGCGCGCGTTCGCGCGTGATGGGCGCGCAAAGGAGCCCGCGCGCCTCCGTCACCATGAAGTTGACGGCCTGCGGGGTGATCTTTTCGGCGGCGGTGACGAGGTCGCCCTCGTTCTCCCGCCCCTCGTCGTCGGCGATGATGACCATCTCGCCTCGGGACAATGCGGCGATGAGTTCTTCGGTTGAGGCAAAGTCAGATGTGCTCATGGGTGTCTATTGCTGTTTCAGGAGTGTCGCTTTCAGGAGTTGCTGCTGGAAGGCGGGATGGGCCATGTTGCCCAGATGGCCGCCTTCGTCGAAGATGGTGGCGCGCTCGCCGAAGGTGGCGCTGTACCAGTCGATTTCGCCGTCCTTGAGCAGCAGGTCGTCCCTGTTCTGGAAGACGTAGACCTTCTTGTTGGCTGCAAGCTTGGCCTCGATGGCGTCCAGGCGGCATTGGGCGGCCAGCGCCTCCGCCGTGGCGTTCTCGTATCCATGTTCCTGCCACCAAGGAAGAAGCACCTGTTTGAGGTAGGCCTCGAAGGGGCAGCCGAGCGCCTGGCGGGCGATGGCGTTGCGATGGAAGAAGGCGGTCGGGTCGCCTGCGAAGAGGCCTGTCGGGCGCAGTTCCTGCTGTGCCTGGAGGCAGTCCGCCAGAGTGAGGCGCATGTTCAGTCCGATGAGGAAGCGCGACTCCTCGAAGGTGATGGGCGGCACGGGGGAGGGCGGATTGTAGCGCCCCGGGCTGCTCCAGCACAGAAGCCGTGTCAGCAGATCGCCGACATGCGCCCCCGCGGCCGCCGCGTCCCCTGGATGCCATTTGTCGGGCAGGGCGAAGAGCGTGTCGACCTCCATGACGGCGCCGTAGGGGTCGAAGGGCGGGTTGATGGCGACGTAGCGGCGGATGTCGAGGCCGGGTTCAAGCCGTCCGTCCGCCTCCTCCGCGGCGGCCATGAAGAGCGCGTTGAGGCCGCCCAGGGAGTAGCCCACCACGGTGACCTCCTGCTTGTCGGCATTGCGGTATCTGGCGCGGTAGTTGTCCAGCGCGGCCCGCAGGAAGCGCGCCATGGCCTTGGCGTCTTCGGGGATGAAGCCGGCGGGCGCGCCGCCATTCTGCAGATGCGTGAAGTAGTCCGGCGCGAAGGGGGAGGAGAAGGCCATGACGGCGCAGCCGTGGGCGCGGAAGAGCTCCGCCAGCGCGAGGACGGAATCCTGCTGGCGGTGCGTGCCGATGCCCGGCAGGATGACGACGAGCTGGCGTGCCTCCTTCATGGGCCAGCAGCTGAAGGGGACAAAGCCCTCCTTCAGGCGGGCGGTGCGGTGGCGCGTCAAGTTCGCCATGCCTTCGCCGGAGGGCTTGAGGGCCAGCATCCCCAGGCTCGGGTCCGCCCCCCACGCGGGGTTCTGCGCGTCGAACTGGTAGCGCGTATTCGCGGCCGCCCGCCTGTGCCAGTCGAAGAAATTGGCCAGCATGTAGTTGTAGGGATGGGAAGTCGCCATGCCCGTCATGGTCGGTTCGGCGTCCGAGAAGTTGTTGAAGGCAAGGACGCCGCGCACGACGTATGGCCAGACGAGGCTGGCGTCGAAGACCCACGACGTCCAGTTGCAGAGGCCGTCCAGCACGGCGGCGCCCTGGCTGCGGACTGTCCCGTTGCCGAGAATGGGCAGCGTCAGGGCGGGGCCGTTGCCGACGCCCCAGGCGTTCAGCGTGTTGTCGAAGCCGCCCGGCGCCCGCCGGATGCCCCACACCTTCTCGGCGGGATCCCAAAGGCCGAGGATGCCGACCGTGGTGTTGATGAGGAAGCGCCCCACGTCCACGCCGCATTCCTCCCATTCGCCCTGGAGGACGTGGGTGACGAACAGCAGGGGGGAATGCAGGTTGCGGTCGAAGCAGGTGAGGCGTTCGCGCGCATATCCAGGCAGGAGGAGGCGCCAGCCGCGCGCCAACGGCGACAACACCTTGGTCGTCAGCCAGATGTTGGTGCCGTGCATGGTGCGGTTGAAGCCCTCCAGCGGATCGTCGCCCGCCGGCATCAGGAACTCCTCCGTCAGCCATGCGGGGCATTCGAAGGCCGGCTGGAGCGTCTCTTCAACGGCGGATGCCGACGATTGCCCCTTGGAGGCACTGACGGTGGCGCAGCCGCTGAAGAAAAGCGTCAGCGCCAGCAGGAGCAGCAACAAGGTTTTCTTGGCAAGTGAGTACATGTGGTCAGGATTTGCGGCTGAGGCGTTGGACGACGGCGTCCAGGATGCGCTCGGCGACTTGTCGTTTGGGGAGGAGGGGCAGTTCGATGGCCTCGCCTTCGGCCGTGTAGATGGTGACGGCGTTGGTGTCGACGGCAAAGCCCGCATCCGGCCGCCGGATGTCGTTGGCGCAGAGCAGGTCGCAGTGTTTCCGGCGGAGTTTGGCCAGGGCGTTGATCTCCACGTCGTCGCTTTCTGCGGCGAAGCCGACGAGACAGGCGGGACGGTGCGCCGCGCCGCCCAGTTCGCCCAAGATGTCCGCCGTGCGGACCAGATGCAGGATGAGCGACCGCCCGTCTACCTTTTTGATCTTTTCGGGGCAGTAGTGGTCTGGGGTGAAGTCGGCGACGGCGGCGCTGAAGATGGCCACGTCGCAGGAAGGCCAGGCGGCCGCCATGCCGTCGCGCATCTGGGCGGCGGAACGCACGGGGACACATTCAAGCCTTTCAAGTTCAGGGAGTTTTATGGCCATTGGGCCATGCACGAGCGTCACGTGCGCGCCGCGCCGCCAGGCGGCCAGCGCCAATGCGGCGCCCATCTTGCCGGAGGAGCGGTTGGAGAGGAAGCGCACGGGGTCGATGTCCTCCACGGTGGGGCCTGCGCTGACAAGGACATGGCGCCCCGCAAGCTCCTGCTTTGCGAGCATCCGCTGCGCCGTCTCCAGGACGGCGGCCTGCTCCGGCGCGGCGACGGCGCCCATCGCCCCAAGCGCCACAGGGGCGCCGGAGGGCGGCAGGAAGATGCTGCCCTCCGGCAGCGTCTCCAGCCAGCGGCGGCTTTCGTCCGCCTCGGGAGCGTGTCCTTCCAGGCAGGAGGACAGGACCAGCACGGGGCGTGCGGCCTCCCGCAGGAGGGCGGCGCCGCGCCCGTCGCGGAAGACGCGCGTCAGCAGGGGTGTTGATGGGGCAAGGAGGATGAGTTCAGCCCAGGCCAGCGTCTTGGCGTCCAGCCTGTCGATTTCAAGGCATGGGTGGCCAGAGAGGGAGGACCAGGCCAGAGGCGAGACGAGGTTGGCGGCGGAGGGGCCGTCGTAGGCGGTGGGGGCGACCTTGACGGTGGCGCCAGCCTGCTTCAGCGCGGCCAGAAGCGGCACCGTGTAGGCCAGCACGGCCGGCCCGTCGGGAATGAGAAGGAGGCGGCCAGTCATTTCTTGCGCTTCTTGCCGTCGCGGGATTTGCCGCCCTGGCCGCCGTCTGTCGTTCGCTTCCGCAAATTGGTCCCGTCGCTTTCAAGGAAGCCTTTCCACGTGGTGACTTCCGGCGTGCCGAGGCCGCCTGAGAGGGCGCGGGCATTCTCAGGGCCGGGGAAGCCCTGGAGGATGACCAGTTCAGGCGCCAAGCAGATGGGATGGTTGTCCAGACGGGCCCAGCAGGCCTCGTAGAGGGCGGCCGTCTCCTCGCCGCAGGACGGCTTCTCCTGCTTTGTTTCCCTAAGTATTTGCGCCAGAGCAAGATGAGAGAGCAGCTGCGAAATCTGCCCGTCCAGAGTGAAGCCGAAGTCGGCAAGATTGTCGCGGCAGAGGCCGGCGTGGCCGTGCGGGTTGGGGAGCATGCGCGCTTCGGATTCGCAGACAAAGGCCTGCTCCTGGAAGACGGCCAGAGGCCATGCCTCCTGCAGAAGCGCCGCCGCCTCTTCGTCCTGCCCCGCCTTCGCCAGAGCCGAGACCGCCAGGCAGACCACATGGAGATGGCGGGCGGCGTAGGTCATGCTCGGGATGTCCTTCGGGGCGCCGAACATGTCGGGCAGCATGGGGGCCGTCTCGATGTTGCCGACGGCGGCGTGGGCCAGGCGCGCCAGCGTGCCGAGCGCCTCCCGCGAGGGCGTCCCCGCCGCAAGGAACTCGGCGATTTCGGGGACGATGGCCAGCCGGGGCATCTGGCCGATTTCGGCGATCTCCTTGCAGAGATCCAGCCGGAAGTCGTCGCAGGCCTTCTGCAAGGCGGGCCGCTCCGCCTCGGGCGCCTCCGTCAGCGCGGCCATCATGACCTGGCCGCAAAGCCCCTCCAGAAGCAGCTTCTCCTCCAGGTCCGGCATGTAGTCCAGCAGCGGCTTCATCTCGGGATAGAGCCGCGCAGGCATCACCTGGCCGCCCTGGAAGAGCTGCAGGACGATGTGACGGTGGAGGGGCGCCAGTTCGGCGCGGCATTTGGCCGCCAGCGCGTCCCCCTCGGGCGCGGCCTGGACGTAGGTCCACAGGGCCAGATAGGCCCAGGCGTTGGAGCGCAGGAGGGCGATGCGGCGCGGCAGCTCCGTGCTGTCCTCAGGGAAGTCCTCGTCCTCGACGAGGCAGGCGTGCGTGCGCTGCGAGGCGGGGCGCTTGGGCTTGACCGTGGTGGCGTCCTCCTTGGCGTCTGCATTGCGGCCGGTGGCGTCCGCATCATAGTGCTTGAGGGCGCCACGGATGTGGCGGACCTGCTGGCCGGCGGCGGCGACAAGGCGGGCGGCCTTTTCGGGGGATTCCACGAGGGCGGCCAGGCGGCAGAGGGCGATGGCCAGCGCGGCGTCGTCCTCGCAGCGCGGCGCGCCGTCCTCGCGGGCGCTCTGCCATTCGATGAAGGGGGGATTGACCGTGCCGTCCTGGTCCATCAGGGCGAGGACACTCTGCGCCAGGGCGTCGGCGCGCGCCACTGGCGTGGGCGCGCCTTCCACGCCTGTGCGGACGGGGCGTGAGCGGAAGAGGCGGCAGGCGCCCCGCGCATCCGCATAGTAGGAATCGCT
>CACZQQ010000427.1 GCA_902783355.1 uncultured bacterium | reverse complement strand
TCGCCGCGCTGGCCCTCCTGCCGGCCGCCTGCCGCACCGCCGTCCAGCCGCCGGCAGCCGAAACGCGCTGGCTGCGCCCCGAGGGAATGGCCGCCCTCCCCCTGCCGCCCCTGCATGCGGACGCCTCCCCCTGCCCCGCCTACAACGACCTCCTGGGCAGGACCTTCGCCTCGGCCCAGACGGAAGCGCCCGCCGACGACGCGCGGCTGCGCGAATGCCCGCTGCCGCCCTCGCCCGCCCAGCTGTCAATCCCCCTCTCCTTCTACCACGAAGGCACCCTGCTGCTCCTCAAGGGCTACAACGCGGAGGCGGTCTCCACGGCCGACCTGGACGCGCTTCTGCAGGCGCACCTCCTTCAGGAACAGGTCGCCCGCATCTACCACGCCGCCGAACGGCTGCAACATGGCAAGGACGAGGCGCTGCCCCTGCTGGTCGCGGCCGTCCGGAAGCTGGACACGCTCTGCCGCCAGCAGGACGTCCCGGCGGACGCGGTGGCAGGCCGCCTCAACGCCTGCCTGTCGGACTGGCGCGCGCTCTGGGAGGGGCTTCAGCCCGCCGGCGTGCTGCCCTCCTTGTGGCTGCTGACTGGCGGCGAGGCGGCCCAGTGGCCGCTCATGCTCACCAAGGAGACGCCGCTTGTCCACTTCTCCGCCGGATATGTCGAGCTCCCCATGCAACTCCCTGATCTGAAGACATTGAATCCACCTGCGCAGGACGGATTCGTCTGCCTTCGCCAGCGCTTCGTGCGCCCCGACGCCTCCAGCGGCCAGGAGCTCTGCCTCGTCTGCCCGCCCCTGCCGCCCGGCACGGAAATCTGCCTCAACGGCACGGCGCTGCCGCTGGAGCGCTTCGGCGGCAAAGCCGCCTGCATCCCCCTGGGCGGCATCCTCCACGCGGAGCTGATGATGCAGGAAATCAGCGTGCGCCTGCCGGCCGCCGAGGCAGGACGCGCCATGCTGCCCCTCTGCCTGGGCCTCCGCAACAACGGTCCCCTCCCATGAAAAACGCGATCGCCCTTCTGACCTTCCTTCTCCTTTGCGCGCTGCCGGCTGCCGGCTGCCGACGCGAAGCGCCTTCGCCGCAGCCCCCTGCTCCAGCCGCCTCCCCCGCCGAGACGACCGCCCCCGAGCCGGAGACGCCTGCGTCAGCCTGGCAGGAGCAGGCCTACACCATCGACGGCATGCCGCGCGCCATCTCCGTGCAGTTCCCGCAGAACTTCACGCCCCTGCGCGCCTATCCGCTGCTCTTCTTCTACCCAGGGACCGCGCACGAGACGATGCAAACGCGCATCGCCCTGCTGGTCGATGCGCAGACGAAGCCCGCGGCCGCGGCCGGATGGCCGGAGCGCATCGCCGCGGAAAACGCCCTGGTCTACCTCGACAACAATCTGCAGGCGCTCGCACGCAGCCGCCTTCTTGTCATCCCCTTCACAGGAGATGCCATTGACTTCGCCTGCACCCATGCCTGGCACTTCGACGGCCTCGTCATCCAATGCGACGCCAACATTCCCATGCCCCGCCTGGAGGCGGCGCTTCTGGGCAATCTGGCCCCCCTGCCCGTCTTCATCGACAATTCGGGGAACGCCGATCCGCCCGACACGGCACGGCTCCTGACGCAGATGCTCCGCCAGGCCGGCGTGGCGCATGTCGCCACCCCCGAGTACCTTCTTGAAAGCAAGACGCGCGACGAGGTCCTTGCGGAAGCGGCCGCCTTCCTCTCCGCGCACGCGCCGGAGAAGCCTGAAGCGGCCTTCAACTGGAACGCGCTCTGGCTGCGCCACGGACGCGCCCACTGGCTGCGCATGGACGCCTTCGATGACTTCGACCGCCCTGCGGAAGTCCGCGCCGAAGTCCTCTGCGACGGCTCGCACAGACGCCCCGTCCGCCTGAAAGTCGCCACCTCCAACCTGACGGCGCTGTCCGTCCAGCGCGACTTCCCCGGCTTCCGGGCAGACGCGCCGCTCGTCATCACGCTGGACGGACAGGACATTCTCGTCGGCAAGGAGGCGCCGTCGGACGGCGAGACGTGGTGCCTCTTCCGGCGCGAGGGCGCGGGAGGCCCCTGGCGACGCGTCCGCCACCAGCCCGCCGGATTCCGCAAGAGCGCCTCCTGCGAAGGCCCCATCGCCGCCTTCCTTGAAAGCCCCTTTGTCATTCTGACACCGACCGGAGACGAGACGCAGGCGGGTGCCTGGCGGCAGGCCGCCCTCGCCTTCGCGCAGGAGTTCGGCGCCCGCTTCGGCTACACGCCGCCCGTCCTCGCCGACAAGGAGTTCCGTCCGGCCGAAGCCACGGGGCGGAATCTCCTGCTCTTCGGTCCGCCTGAAAGCAACCTGCT
>CACZQQ010000426.1 GCA_902783355.1 uncultured bacterium | reverse complement strand
GAATCCGGCTCCATGCCCCATGCGCAGTCGCATTATCCTTTTGAAAACAAAGAATTTGTGGAAAAGAACCTGCCTGCGGACTTCATCGCCGAGGGCCTTGACCAGACGCGCGGCTGGTTCTACTCGCTGATGCTGCTCTCCACGATGATCTTCAAGCGGCCGCCCTTCCAGCATGTCGTGGTGAACGGCCTCGTGCTGGCGGAGGACGGACGCAAGATGTCGAAGCATCTGCACAACTATCCGGACCCGCTGAAGGTGGTCAACGAATACGGCGCGGACGCGCTGCGCCTGTGCCTCCTCTCCAGCCCCGTCGTCCGCGCGGAGGACCTGCGCTTCTCGGAGACGGCGGTGCGCGAGATGATGCGCACGGTGCTGCTGCCGCTGTGGAACTCCTACAGCTTCCTGGCGACCTACGCGCGCATCGACAAGTGGTCGCCCGCCGGCGGCAAGGCCGCGCCCCCCGCGAACCCCGCCAACGTCCTCGACCGCTGGATCCTCTCCCGCCTGGCCGTCGTCACCGGCGACCTGCGCGAGGCGATGGACGGCTACGACCTCCAGAAGGCCGCCACGCGCTTCACTAGCTTCCTCGACGAACTGACCAACTGGTACATCCGCCGCTCGCGCCGCCGCTTCTGGAAGAGCACCGACGACGCCGACAAGGACGAGGCCTACGCCACCCTCCACTTCGTCCTGCTGACCTTCTGCAAGCTGGCGGCCCCCTTCATCCCCTTCATCACGGAGAACATCTACCGCAACCTGCGCACCGACGACATGCCTGTCTCCGTCCATCTGTGCGACTATCCGGAGCCGGACACCGCCGCCATGGACCCCGCCCTCAACGCCGAGATGGCCGACACCATGTCCGCCGTCTCGCTGGGGCGCCTGCTGCGCAGCCAGTGCAAGATGAAGGTGCGCCAGCCGCTGGCGGAGTGCGTGCTGGTCTCCTTGGAGGAGCCTGTGCGGCGGCATCTCTCCGGCATGGCGGACGTCATCGCGGAGGAGCTCAACGTGAAGCGCGTCGTCGTCGAAGCGGACGAGGAGCGCCTTGTCCACCTTTCCGCCAAGCCCAACCTGAAGCGGCTCGGCCCCAAATACGGCAAGCTGATGGGGGCGCTCGCGAAGGCCGTCGCCGCCCTGACGTCCGCGCAGCTCAACCAGCTGCGGACGGCGGGCCGCCTGGAGGTGGCCGCAGGAGACGCCACCGTCACGCTGGAGACGGAGGATGTCCTGCTGCATCGTGAGGAGAAGGCGGGCATGACGGTCGCCAACGAGGGCGCCATCACGGTGGCGCTCGACACGCGCCTGACGCCCGAGCTCGAGCTGGAGGGATGGGCGCGCGAGGTCGTCTCCAAGCTGCAGAACATGCGCAAGGAGGCCGGCCTGGAGGTCGTCGACCGCATCCGCGTGCACTACTTCGCCAGCGGCGCCATCGCCGACGCCATCGCCGCGCAGCGCGACTACATCGCCGGCGAGATCCTCGCCCTGGAGATGACGGCGCAGCCGGACGCGTCCGGCCTGGCCGCCGTGGACCTGGGCGGCGAAAGCGCCTCCTTCGCCATAGAGAAGGCCTAGGCTGAAGCATGTTCTACGCGGCCCTCCTGAGCACCCTCCAGGTCACGCTGGTGACGCTGCTGCTGCTGCTGGCGCATGGCTACCGCCATCTGCTGGGGCGCGCGCCGCTCTACCTGCTGACGGGGGCCTACTACATCTTCATGCTCTCCTTCGGCAGCCACGACGTGGGGGGCGGCGGCCTGGCCATCGCCGCCCCCGGCGGCAACTGCATCCTCTGGCTGCCCTTCCTGGCGCTCCTGCTGTGCATCTACGACCTGGAAGGCACGATTGTCGCGCAGCACTTCTTCATCGGCCTCATCATCGCGCCCTTCTTCGTGACGCTCCTGCCGCTTCTGGCGAACGCGGAGATGGGGGTCGAGCTCTACGGCACGATGACGCGCGAGCAGAACATGAGCGTGCTCGTGGGGACGCTCATCCACCTGGCCTTCTTCATCCTGGCGCCCATGCTCTACCAGGCCATCGGCAACCGCGTCGGGCGGCACTTCGCCGGACGGCTCCTCTGCATGACGGTGACGCTGGCCGTCTACCTGACCTACAGCGAGGCCTTCCAGGCCATCCACATCTACACCGCGCTGGGCAGCCGCGCCTACGCGCCCCCCGAATGCAAGGTCTGGCTCTTCCGGCTGGGGACCGCCTTCGGCATCGCCCTCGTCGGCACCGCCTTCAACATCATCAACGAACGCGACTACCAGCGCACGGAACGCTCCTCCTTCAGCTTCATCTCCGCCCTCCTCAAGCCCTTCCTCAGCACGGAAAGGGCCCTCCAGTCCCTCGACGAATGGTCCGAACGCTACCAGATCGTCGTCGACAACTCCAGCGAAATCATCATTCTGGCGCAGGCCGACGGAACCATCCTGAACGCCAACCCCCAGGCCCTCCAGACCTTCGTCGGCCTGGACAAGCCCGGCTTCCGGCTGGAGCAGGTCATCTCCGACGAAAAGGGGAAGCCGTGGACCTGGAGCGACCTGGTGCCCGCGGAGGACATCCACGCCAGCATGACGCCCGCCCGCACCGCGCAGCACTACACCGGCCTCTTCCTGCGCCAGCCGGGCCGCCCCGCCGCCGAGCTGGAGATCAACGTCTCGCGGACCCTCTTCGAGGGGCGCGCCGTCGCCGTCATCGTCGGACGCGACGTGACGCTGCGCAACCGGGAGGAGCGCCAGCAGCGCGACATGGCGGAGAACCGCCTCCATTCGCAGCGCCTGGAGGCCCTCGGCCAGCTGGCCGGCGGCATCGCCCACGACTTCAACAACCTCATGCAGTCCGTCCAGGCCAGCGTGGACACGCTGAAGGCGCGCGCCTTCAGCCCGCGCTACAGCACGGAGGACAATCTGGCGCTTCTGGGCAACGTGGACGAGGCCTGCCGCCGCGCGACCCGCCTGACCTCGCAGCTGCTGGGCTTCGCCCACAAGGGCAAGTTCCATGCGGAGGACATCTCCGCGCAGGAGCTGCTGGAGCATGCGGTGGCCCTCTTCAAGCCGGGCGCGGGCGCCATCGTCTGCAAGATTCTCTGCGAGCCCGTCCCGCTCATCCTGAACGGCGATGAAATCCAGCTTGGGCAGGTCTTCCTGAACCTGCTGCTCAATGCGCGCGACGCCCTCGAAGGCGTCGAAAGGCCCCGCATCGTCCTGCGTGCGGAGCGCGCGCACGCGGCCATGCCGGAATGGGCCGTCCGCCCCGCCGGCACCCAGCCGGACGATCCTTCCGCCTTCGTCTGCATCCATGTGCGCGACAACGGCTGCGGCATGACGCCGGAGGTCAAGTCGCGCATCTTCGATCCCTTCTTCACCACCAAGCCCGTGGGCAAGGGCACCGGCATGGGCCTCCCCATGGTCTTCGGCGCCGTCAGCAACCACGGCGGCTGGCTCCATGTCAGGACCGCGCCCGGCGAGGGCTGCGACATCGCCGTCTTCCTGCCCCTGGCCGGAACTGAGGTCCCCCGGAAGTCCCCCCCACAAGAGAACACCTAAAGGAAAAGCAACATGGCACTTCTGATCACGAACGCCACGGTCGTCACGCCGGGGCTGGAACTCGCTAATGCCGCCGTTGAACTGGACGAGGGCCGCATCCGCCACGTCTATCCGGCGGGCGACGCGCTGCCTTCGGGCCTGGAGACCTTCGACGCGGGCGGCAAGCGGGTCGTCCCCGGCTTCATCGACATGCATTTCCACGGCGCCATGGGCTATGAGACGACCACGGACGACCCCAAGGCCATGCCCGCCATCG
>CACZQQ010000425.1 GCA_902783355.1 uncultured bacterium | reverse complement strand
GCGCTTGTTGACCGTCTCGTCCGTCTCGCCGAAGTACTGGCGGCGCTCCGAATGGCCGATGATGACGAGCTTGACGCCCATCTCGACCAGCATCTTGGCGGAGATCTCGCCCGTGAAGGCGCCCTCTTCGGCCCAGTGGACGTTCTGCGCGCCCACCTGCACCGGCAGCCCCTTGACGCCCGCCTGCACGGCGGCAATCGTGGTGAAGGGCGGGAAGACCATCACTTCGGGAATGCTCTTGTCCAGCTTCGCCAGCGCGCAGGCGGCGGCGGGGCAGGCGTCCTTCATCTCGGCCACCAGCTTCGCGCCCTCGGCGGCCGTCTTGTTCATCTTCCAGTTGCCCGCGATGATTTTTCTGCGTGACATGGTTTATGTTCTCCTAAATTATTGAAAATCAAATTGTTATGACTATTTGTCGTCCAGGGCGACGCAGCCGGGCAGGGCCTTGCCCTCCAGGTACTCCAGGGAGGCGCCGCCGCCCGTGGAGATGTGCGTCATCTTGGCGGAGAGGCCGCTGTGCTTGACGGCGCTGACGGAGTCGCCGCCGCCGATGATGGAGACCGCGCCGTTCTTCTGGGTCGCGTCGGCGACCGCCTGGCAGACGCCGAAGGTGCCCTTCGCGAAGTTGCTCATCTCGAAGCAGCCCATCGGGCCGTTCCAGACGATGGTCTTCGCGTTGGCGATGAGGGCGGCGTACTTCTCGATGGTCTTGGGGCCGATGTCCAGCGCCATGTAGTCGGCGGGGATGTCATTGCCGACGACCTGGGTCTTGGCGTCGTTGGCGAAGGCGTCGGCGGCCACGTTGTCCACGGGCAGCTCGAAGTCCACGTTGTTGGCCTTGGCGGCCTCGATGGTGGCGCGGGCGGTGTCCAGCAGCTCCTCCTCGACGAGGGACTTGCCGATGTCGTGGCCCTGGGCCTTGAGGAAGGTGTAGGCCATGCCGCCGCCGATGAGCAGCACGTCCACCTTCTTGATGAGGTTCTGGAGGACCTCCAGCTTGCCGGAGACCTTGGCGCCGCCGATGATGGCGACGAAGGGCTTGGCGGGGTTCTCGACCGCGTTGCCCAGGAAGTTGATCTCCTTCTCCAGGAGGAAGCCGGCGACGCAGGCGCCGCCCTTGGCCTTCATGTACTTGCAGATGGAGGCGGTGGAGGCGTGGTCGCGGTGCGCGGTGCCGAAGGCGTCGTTCACGTAGACGTCGGCGTAGGTGGCCAGTTTCTGCGCCATCTCCTGCTTCTTCGCCTTCATCTCCGCCTTCTTGGCCGCGTACTCCTCGTCGGTCATCTCGTCCGTCTTCTTGACCTTGCCTTCCTCCGCCTTGTAGAAGCGGGTGTTCTCAAGCATGAGGACCTCGCCCGGCTTGAGGGCGGCCGCCTCGGCGTCCGCATTCAGGCAGTCAGGCGCGAACTTGACCTGGATGCCCAGGTCCTTGGCCAGATAGTCGCAGCAGGGCTTCAGGCTGAAGTCGGCCTCGTAGCCCTTGCCCTTCGGACGGCCCAGATGGCTCATCAGGATGAGGGCGGCCCCTTGCTCCAGGACGTACTTGATGGTGGGCTCGGCGGCCTTGATGCGGGTGTCGTCGGTGATGACATGGGCTTCGTTCAGCGGCACGTTGAAATCAACGCGCATGATGACTTTCTTGCCTTTCAGGTCGACGTCGCGGACTGTCTTCTTGTTCATGTGGGATGTCTCCAGGGGTGGGTATCTGTCGGGTTGTTTGGGAATGTCTGCCGGAAAACACCCTAATATAAGATATATTTGCAAAACTCCCGGAAAAAACTCCGACGAACCGGGGATTCAAGCGAACTTCACGGAGGTCCTCCGATGCTGAAAAGACTCCTTCTCTTGTGCGCCGCGCTCGTCTGCCTGGCGGGCTGCGCCCTCTGGCCCGGCGGCGGGCGCCTGCCAGGCTATTCGGCCGATGACGAGGCCGTCGTGCGCGCCTGGAAGCCGCGCGTCTGGATCGCCTACTACCCCTACGAAGGGCGCGGGGAACGCCCCGAAGGCGCACGCCCCGTCCCCGACTACGCCGGCTGGACGGACAACCGCATGGCGCTGGACGCGCGCCGCATCCGCGAATGCGGCGTCCACGGCGTGGCCGTCGTCCTCGCCCCTGGACAGCTCGCCTCGCCGGACGTGCTGGAGCGCCTCTCCCGTTTCGCCGCCGTCGCCGATGAGAGTGGCCTGAATGCGGCTCTCCTGCTGCATGAGCGCGACGCGCAGACCCCCCTTGTGCTGAACGCCGCCAACCTCGGCCGCTATCTTGAGGGCACGGCGCTGGCGGAGCTTCCGGCCTTCGGCCGCGGCGGCCGCCTCTCCCTCTTCTACGACAGAAGCACCATCCGCCTGGAAGGAAGCCTGCCGGCGGACATTCTCTCTCGCCCCGTCAGCCTGCGGGGGCTTTCGGAGGGCCAGGCTGTCCCGGTCCTGCGCTTCGGGGAGAATGGCGGGTGCCTCCAGACGGCGAAGCGCGCCCAACGCGACGAGTGGCCCGTCCCGCGTCTGCAGGGGCGCGCGTGGCTCCGCCAGGTGCGCATGGCCGCCGAGAGCGGTGCCGACGAGATTCTCCTGCAAAGCTGGAACTGCTACCGCGACGGCAGCTTCGCAGAACCAAACGCCCTGGACGGCGAGACGATGACCGCTCTTCTGCGGACGCTTTTCGCGGATTGCGCGCCGATGGAATGAAAAAAGCCGCTTGATGACGAAAAAATGGCCCTCCCGAGTTGCACGCCCGGAAAAAGGGGCTATCTTTAGGGCAATATTCATAAAAAAGTCGGCATCCCATGCCGGCAATCCTCTGGATCGAATCCAACTCACTTCCTTTTAGGAGCGAAAAATGGCGGAACTCAATAACGACGGCGGCAAGAAATTCACCAACACGGGGCGTTTCAAGAACACGAGCCGCTTCAAGTTCGAGCGTGCCGGGCAGCAGGCGGCGCCTGCCGCGGGCGAACCGGCTCCGGCTGAACCGGCGGCACCTGCCGCGCCGGCCGCGAACCCGATGGCCCGCAAGGACGAGCGCAACGCCACCATCCGCCTGAAGGTCCTGCGCAAGCCGGACGCGCCCGCCCCGGGTGCCGCCCCCCAGCAGAAGGTCGTCATTCCGCCGGCCGCCTCCGCCCCTGCCCCTGC
>CACZQQ010000424.1 GCA_902783355.1 uncultured bacterium | reverse complement strand
CGGCGCCGCGTCCCCCACCTGCAGCGTGGCCTGGCGGCACCAGGTGGGAATCCGCAGGCGCAGCCGTGCCTCCACGGCCGAGGCGGGATCCAATGTGATAATGACTTCATCGCCAGCGGGATAGGAGGTCTCCATCACAATCTTAACAAGCACGCCGTTCAGGGTGGTCGTGCCTTCGAAGGGCGTGTAGATGTTCACGGCGAGGCCGCCGCCGTCGCGGTCGCGGTAGACGACATGGCCGGGCAGTTCCGCCATGATGCGGCGGTAGTTGTTGGGGCAGCAGTAGGTGTCGCTCGGCCAGTACTTGCGCGGTCCCTCGAAGGGGTTGTAGTAGCGGATGCGGCGTCCGTCGGGGGACTGGGCGGCCAGCAGCGCGTTGTAGAGCATGCGCTCCATGACGTCGCCATAGCGGGAGTCGCCCGTCATCTGCATGAGCTGGCTGAAGAAGCGCAGCTGGTAGGCGGTGGAGCAGGTCTCCGCGTGGTGGCCGCGGCCGCACTGGTCGGTCGTCCAGCACTCCGAGACGCCGGCGCCGCCGATGACGGAGAGGCCGCCGCCGTTGAGCATGAAGTCGCGGACTCGCAGCGGCTGGCGCAGATGAAAGGGGTTGCCCGTCAGCTTGTAGAGGCGCAGATGCGCCAGGGACTTGTTCAGATACATGTAGGAGTGGCCGTAGAGGGGGCGGTGGCGCTCCAGCTGGATGGGCCAGTCCATCTCGTCCATCCCGCACTGCCGCAGGCAGAAGGCGAGGTACTTCTCGTCGTGCGTGAGGTCATACATGTTCAGCAGCGCGTGCTCGAGGCCAAGCTGCATCATGTGCTTCGTGATGACGCCGTAGAGCCCCATGCCCGTGGCCGGCATGCGTGGGTAGGACTCCATGATGAGCGACAGCAGCCTCTCTGCGGCCGTGCGCGAGGCCGCTGTGCCGAAGCAGCGGTAGTCCTCCAGCAGCGCGGAGACGATGTGGACTTCGTCGTGCAGGTCGAAGGGCATGAAGAGACGCCGCTCGCCCCGCATGATGCCGATGTATCCATTATCTTCTTGTGTTGCAATAAGTTGTGTAAACAACCGTTCCTTGAAGGCGATGACCTCGGGGGCGTGCGTGTACTGCGCGAAATGCACCGCCGCGTCCATCAGCTTGCCAAGTCCGATGTAGCAGTCGTCGGCCTGGTGGTCGCGGAAGGGCTTCAGGAAGTCGCCCTCTATGTCCAGCTTGAGGAGGTTGTTGCGGACGGTCGTGTCGATGCGCTCTCCGAGGAGGCCGCCGACGTGGACGCTCTCCAGCGGCAACGGCAGGAACAGTTCTTCGCGGCACAGGATGCTGGCGTACGGCTTCATGGCGAGGCTCTTTGGGAAAGGTGATGGACTACTCTATCTTGTTGTCGCCCAACATCAAGTTGAAGGCGGCAGTGGCTGGATGGCGGCCTGCTTGCAATGGGTTGGAATCGACCAGTACTATTAGGTACTATAAAATGGAAACGGCGTGCTGGACCATCCGCCAAGAATGTGACGGCCAGCAGATATTACATTATGGGACCGTCAGCCCCTCCCACACCCGCACGGCGTCAATCTCCATGAAAAACCTCCTCCTGTTCCTGCTGCTCCTTGCCGCAAGATTTTGCCTTGCGGCCGACGAGGCGGCGAAGCCCCTCTACGAACTCGCGCCGAATCCCGCCGAAGTGGCCGCGGGCAAAGCCGCCGGCCTTGAATCAGGCTATGGGCCCGACGCGCAGGCGGAGGATGGCGTCCTCAGGCTGAACCACAGGGGCGCCATCATCCGTGTCACCGACCCACGGTTCATGGCGGTGGATGCCGTGGACGGACGCGTGGTCGAGTTCAGCGCCGACCTGCGCGTCGGCGCGCCCGCCGGGCCTGAAGACAGCAGTTTCGTCTTGGCGATGGCCTTCGGCGGGCAGGTCATCGACGGCGCCGTCTGGCTTGCCCCGCGCTCGCTCTCCGCCAACAAGCAGCACATCACCCTGCCCTTCAAAGACTGGTTCCGCCTCCAGGTGCAGTTTGACGCGGCGCACCGCCTCTACGCCGTCTTTGTGAACGGACGCCTTGTCCTGCGCGCGCCCACCACAGCCACCGACACGCCGCCCACGCTGTGGTTCGGCGACGGCTCCTCCTCCTGCTCCGGCAGCGCCGAAGTCCGCAACCTGAAAATCACGCTTCTGGAAGGCGCCGGCATCCCGGAGCGGCTTCCCGACGACGACCAGGCGGCCTTCTATGCCGCCCTCGCGGCGGAACTTGAGGCGGCTCCGGCGGACGGGACATTCTATCCCTTCACGCTCCAAAGAATTGCGCCGACATTCCTCTATGGAGGGCACTTCGTCGGCGCAGGCGTCTTCAACCGCTGCATTCGCACGGCCGAGGAGGGCCGCATCCGCTATCTGCTGCAACGCGACATGGAGGACGGACGGCTGCGCTACACGCTGGAAGTCAGCCTCTTCCCTGAATTCCGCACCGTGGAGTGGCTCCCTTGGCTGGAGAACATCGGCAGGGAGGACACCGCCGACATCCGCGATTTCCGCTCCCTCGACTACGCCTGGCCCGTCCCTGCAGAATATAAAGTATTGCTACAGAGGAATTTAGGTTCACAGGCACGTCATGACGACTACATGCGTGCGGACACTGTCCTCCACCAGCGGCTGAACACGCGCGTTGAGATGGCCTGCACGGAGGGGCGCTCCTCCGCCGACTGGCTTCCCTTCTTCGGCCTCAAGTGCGACGGCCGCTTCTTCCACCACTTCGGCATCGGCTGGAGCGGCGCATGGAAGGCCGACTTCAGCCTCGCCCACGAGACGCTGGCCGTCCAGTGCGGCCTGCGGAAGACCGACTTCGTGCTGCATCCAGGCGAAAAGGTGCGGCAGGCCTCCTTCTTCCTGATGGAGCATGACGCGACGGCGGACCCGGAGGAGGCGCAGAACCTCCTCCGCCGCTTCATGCTGACGCACCACTCGCCGCACGACAGCCGCGGGCAGCTCATCAAGGCCCCCCTTTCCTTCGCGGTCGGCGGCGGAATCCCCCCGAAGATGCTGCACGAGATGCTCGACTTCCTTCGGCGCGAGCGGATTCCCGTCGAAATGCTGTGGATGGACGCCGGCTGGTACGGCGAAGACCACCGCATCTGGCAGGTCGGCCCCGACCACAGGAGCTGCGGCGGCATGATCAACGAGACCCTCGGCAACTGGCGCCCCTACAGCGGCAACTGGCGCGTCAACCGCATGCACCACACCGGCGGCCTGAAGCCCTATGCCGACCAGGCACGCGCCATGGGCATGGGCTTCCTGCTGTGGTTCGAGCTGGAGCGCGTCTCCCCCAACGCGCCGCTGACCAAGGAGCACCCCGAGTGGCTGCTTGCCGCGGAAGGCGAAGACGACCGCGTCCTCAATCTGGGGCTTCCCGACGCCGTGGACTGGACGCTGGCGCAGCTGCGCGACAAGGTGGAGAACGAAGGAGTCACCGCCATCCGCATCGATTTCAACATCAATACGTTGCCCTTCTGGGACGCCAACGACGCCCCGAACCGCGTCGGCCTCACGGAGACCAAATATGTCATGGGCCTCTACGACCTCTTCGACCGCATCCGCCTCATGACGCCTGACGCAGCCATCGACAACTGCGCCTCCGGCGGCCGCCGCAACGACTTCGAGAGCCTCTCGCGCGCAATCCCCCTCTGGCGCGTCGATGGCGCCCAGACGCCCGAATCGCACCAGCTGCAAGTCGCCGAACTCTCCCGCTGGATTCCACAGCACGCCGCCGGCCTCTACGGCTGGCCCATTGCCATCGGCGACGACTACGCCATGCTCAGCCTCTGCGCCACGGGAACCCAAATCAGCTATTTCACAGACCAGATGGAGCAGAACCCGCAATGGTTGCGCGAGGTCTCCGCGAAGATTCTTTCCCTGCGCAACTTGTTCCTGCAGAACATGTACCATTTGACGGACAACGTGCAGGACCTGCAAGCCATCCACGCCCTGCAGTGCGACAGCCTCGACCACGCGGAGGGCTGCGTCATCGCCTTCAGACGGCTCGGCCCCGCAGACCGCGCCGTCTTCCAACTGCGGCACATCGATGACGACGCAATCTATGAAGT
>CACZQQ010000423.1 GCA_902783355.1 uncultured bacterium | reverse complement strand
CTGGAGAACCAGCTGCGGCAGGCCTTCTTCCCGGAGGCGGGTCTTCCCATCATGCTCGACCTGCGCAACCGCGAACGCGAACCCATGGGGCGCGGCAAGGGCAAGGGCGCGCCGCCGCCGCCCGAAGCAGCTTCCCCCGAGGCGGACGCCAACGCGGAGCGCGCCCCCGTCGAACGCCGCAGAGCGACCGCATCCAAATCCCGCCGAGGCGGACGCAAACGCTAATAAGTCCACAAAACACACAAAACACACAAAACACACAAATTTCTCTTAAGCATCTGCAAAATTTTGCTTTAATTGCATCCATGGATTAGTTTTTTGCGTCTTTTGTGGACAAATAAGCAAACCATGCTGATTCTGGCCAGCCAATCTCCACGGCGGCGCGAACTGCTCACGGCGGCAGGCTTCGCCTTCGTCTGCGAGCCGGCCAAGGGCGACGAGCCGACCGCCCTGCCAGGCGAGGCGCCCGCCGACTTCGTGCGCCGCTGCGCCCTCCACAAGGCGCGCGAGATTGCCGCAGGCCATCCCGACGACGTGGTCCTGGGCGCGGACACGGTGGTCGTCCTCGACGACCGCATCTACGGCAAGCCGCATGACGAGACGGCGGCCGCCGAGATGCTCTCGCGCTTCTCCGGCCGTGTCCAGCCGGTTCTCACAGGCGTGGCGCTTTTAGCCGGAACTTCTTGCCGTTCATGGACATGCGTCTCGCAAGTCCATTTCCGCACGCTAGACGACGCAACCATCCGTGCCTACATTGGCCTCGTGAAGACGACCGACAAGGCGGGCGCCTACGCCATCCAGGAGCGCGGCGAGATGCTCATCGACCACATCGAGGGCCTCAGGAGCAACATCGTCGGGCTGCCCGTCGAGGAGGTCGCCGCCGCCCTGGCCGAATCCCCCTTCCGTGAAAGACTGCCATGAAAAAGAACGCCACCGACAACAACGACTTCATCGGCGCGCTGAGCCACCGCCTGGCGGAAGGCTGCCGCAACGGCGCGGTCATCAGCTACAGCGATGCGCGCGACCTGCCGCAGAGCGACAAGGTCGTCGAAGTGCTCAAGGAGCTGCTGGAGCTGCTCCATCCAGGCTACTCCGGACGGCGCCCCTTCTGGCAGGAGAGCCTTGATTTCTCTCTGGGCGAACGACTTGCGACCATCTACCATCAACTGACGGAGCAACTTCTGCGGGCCACCTGCTACAAGTGCCGCATGAACGGCGGCTGCAAGGGGAGGCACGAGACGCCCGCACAGTGCCGTCAGGAGGCGGAAACGCACGCGCGGCACCTGCTGGAGCGCCTGCCCGACCTCCGCGAAATGCTCGCGCTGGACTGCCAGGCCGCGCTGGACGGCGATCCCGCCACGCGCTCCATCGACGAAATCATCCTCGCCTATCCAGGCTACAAGGCCATCGCCATCCACCGCATCGCCCACGAACTCTACGCGGCAGGCATCCCCATCGTCCCGCGCATCATGAGCGAATACGCGCATGCGGTCACGGGCATCGACATCAATCCGGGCGCCACCATCGGCAAGAGCTTCTTCATCGACCACGGCACGGGCGTCGTCATCGGCGAGACCGCCGTCCTCGGCGACAACGTGAAGCTCTACCAGGGCGTCACGCTGGGCGCGCTCTCCTTCCCGAAGGACGGCTGCGGGCAGCTCATCAAGGGCGCCAAGCGCCACCCCAACCTGGAGGACAACGTGACGGTCTACGCGGGCGCGACCATCCTGGGCGACATCACCATCGCGCACCACAGCGTCATCGGCGGCAACGTCTGGCTCACGGAGAGCGTCACAGAACCCTACAGCAAGGTCATCTTCTCGCCGTCGGACATCTCCGTGGTCGTCCGCCGCCCCCCGAGGAAAAAGCCATGAGCGACTATTTGTACGGCATCAATCCGGTCACGGAGGCCATCCTTGCGGGACGGCGCGCCCTCACGCGCGTCTGCCATGCGGAGGGCACGGAGGCCAACCCGCGCATGAGGCGCCTTCTGAACGCCGCCCGCAAGGCGGGCGTGCCCGTCAGCTGCCTGCCGCGCGCGAAGGTCAGCGAGATGGCGAACACGCGGGAGAACCAGGGCGTCGTCGCCGAATGCGGCCCGTTCCCCTATACGCCTTTCGCAGAGATACTTGGCGCGCCGCGCATGGTGCTGCTGGACAACATCGACGACCCGCACAACATCGGCGCCATCATGCGGACGGCCGAAGTGCTCGGCTGGAAGAACGTGCTGCTGCCGCGGCGCGGCGCCGCCCTCGTGCTGCCGTCGGTCGCCAAGTCCGCCGCAGGCGCCTGCGAGTACCTGAACATCGCGGTGAACTGCTCCGCCAACCAGTATGTCAAGATCGCGCTGGAGGCGGGCTACGCCGTGGTCGCGCTGGAGGGCGAGGGCGACAAGTCGCTGGAGGACGTCCGCGACTTGAAGCCGGAGAAGCTGCTGCTGGTCGTCGGCGGCGAGGACAGCGGCGTCGGCCAGTTCATCAAGATGAACGCCACCCATGTCTGCGCCATCCCGCAGAGCGGCCACGTGAACTCGCTGAACGCCTCCGTCGCCGCCGCATTGGCGCTTTATATTCTTAAATGACTTCCAACCAAATGTTTGCGCCTCTGGCACAGGACAGGAACCCGCATAGGTTTTATTTTCCGACAGG
>CACZQQ010000422.1 GCA_902783355.1 uncultured bacterium | reverse complement strand
GGTCGTCCAGCAGGAGGGGGGCGCGGAAGGCGACCGACAGTTCCACGCCACCCAAATCAAAGGTGTAGGTGGTGGTTGTCGCGGTGACCTCACGCTCCAGAAGAGGCGCCACCTTGCCCGCAGGGACGCTCGGCCGTCCAATCAGGGCATACGACTCATAGTCCACCTCGGCGGTGATGGTCAGCCGCTTGCGCGGCCCGGACCAATGGGTCGTGTCGGACATGGCGGGATGGTCCGTGCGGCTCCAGACGGAGATGTAGGGATCGCTGGTCAGCAGCGGATAGGCGGGAAGCGTGCTTTTCATCATCTAACTCCTTGCAATTCAACAAGTTACTACTTGCGGCCACCGGTGATCTGCCTGAGGACCTGCAGGCGTGGGACGCCATTGAAGGGCTTGGTGTAGTTGAGGGTCTCGTAGAGCTCCACCTCGTCGATGGCGGGGTTGTTCCAGAGGCGCTCCGCGTCGGCCTTGAAGTCGAAGGAGTCGTCGTAGGCGCCGCGGTCGCCGGGGCGCTCGCGGTAGAGGCCGATGGTGATCTTGCGGCCGCCGGTGACCTCGGGCGTGAAGGCCTCGGGGAAGTAGGCGCTGGTCATCATGACGCCGTCGATGGACTTGTCCTCAGCGATGAGGCGCCTGTAGAGCCATGGGATGTGGGCGAACATGTCGAGGCTCATGCCGCGCGTCTCCCACTGGGTGGCCTGGTTGGCGCCGGTCAGCTTGCCGCAGATGGGGGCTTTCTGGCCGGCGGGGACGGGCTTCATGCCGCTGATGAAGAGGGGGCGTCCGCCGATGAGCTTCTTGCAGCCGGCGAGGAAGTCGGCGATGCCCTCGGCGCGGATGGTGTTGAACTTGGCGGGGTCGGCCTTCTCCTTCCAGATGTCCACGCCGTATCTGTCGAGGTAGATCTGGCGCACTTCGGGGTTGTAGCCGTATTCCTCCGGATGGGTGGAGCGGCTGTGGGTGCGGTAGTTCATCATGTAGCCGTCGAAGGGATAGGCGGCCAGTTCGGCGAAGCGGGCCAGCTGGTGCTCCATGGCCTGCGGGCAGTTGAACTCGAAGGTGCCGGCGAAGTAGCGGATGGGCTCGTCGTCGGCCAGGCCGCGCATGAAGCCGGTCATGTAGAAGGTGTAGTCCCAGGCGGCGGGCTCGAACTTGGCGAAGTTGAAGCCGCCCTTCTCCTTCTGCGCCCCCTCCCTGAAGATATTGTTCCACGTGGTGACAATCTCCTTTCCGTTGGTGTCGAATGCCTTGCAGTCGCCGTTGGCGTTGCGGATCCCAAGCGCCCACTTCTTGTCCTTGTATTCAGGATGCGCCAGCTTGACGTAGCGCTGCGGGATGTTCAGCCCCGAAATCTCAACGCACGTGCAGTTCTTCTTGTCCACGAACATCTTGCAGCTGAAGGGCTTTGTATAGCGCGTGTAGGTGTAGTTGTCGTCCGAGACGTAGATTTCGACCTCGGCGGGCGTGATGCGCGGCAGCTTGCCCGTCGCGTTGGAGTCGACCACGACGATGCGGCCGATGGCCCCCTTCTGCGCCTCCGCGTTGACCCGCGCAATCTTCTCCTTCGGCATCATCAGCTTGGGGTCGCGCCACGCATAGTATTCGGGATGAGCGACATAGAAGGGATCACGGAAGGGGTTCCCGTCGTGCTTCCTGTGCAAGTCGGCGTACTTCTCGATGGCGCCGATGTCGGAGTAGCCGCGGCCGCCGCCGTCGCAGAGGCTCTCCCAGCACCACGCCTCCATGCCGTACTTGTGGCAGAGGCGGATGGTCTCCGCGCAGACGTCGTAGGTGCGGATGGTCTTGGAGAGGCGCATGGCCCCGTATTCGCTGTCCCAGTGGAACTGGCCGTTGTCGCCGTACATGATGGAGACCTTCGTGGGGTAGAGCGTCAGGCCCAGGCAGTTGACGCGCAGATAGACCTTCTTGATGCCTGCGTCCGCGCACTCCTTCAGACGCTTCTCATAGACCTCCAGCGGGAAGAGTTCATCGCCGCCCTCCTTGTCGAAGAAGCAGTAGTCGAGGAAGTCCAGCGTCGTCGAGAAGATGGGGTGCTTCTCCGCCGCGGACGCGCGGAACGCCGTCAGGCCAAACACGAGGGCCATAATCCAAAGAAGTGTCTTTTTCATGTCATGTCTCCTGTTGTATTTGCGGATTTTTTGCGCCGCAATTGCGAGCGCGGGTTTTGGATTTTTTTGCGCCGCATCTGCGGCCGCGGGCTGCGGATTTTTTGCGCCGCATCTGCGGGCGCCAAAGTGGCGGCCGCTCAAGTTGGGGTGGAACTCAGCAGCGCTTCCGCGTAGAGGCGGGCGGCGGCTTCGCAGAGGGGTTCCGCCTGCGCCTCCAGGGCGAGGCGGTCGTGGCTGCTGATCTGAGCGACCGCCCGCTGCGCCGTAAAGGCCGTGCGCGACACCTGCAGCGCCGCCTGTCGTTCAGGCGACAGGCCCGCCCAAAGTTCATCCAGCCGCGCGTCAAGCGCATGGCGCAGAAGCCCCGGCAGGGCGGCGGCGTACTGGAGCTGCGTGGTGCCTTCGTAGAGGGAGGTCACACGGGCGTCGCGGTAGAGGCGCTCCACGGGGCAGCCCGCCATGTAGCCGATGCCGCCACACACTTGGACAGCGGCATAGCAGACGCGGTTGCACGCCTCGGCGGAAAAAGCCTTCGCCAAAGGCGTCAGCACTTCTATTATTAAAGGTACGCGCGCGCGCGAGGCCGTGCCGCCGTCCATGGCATCCATGAGGGCGCTGTTCTCGTAGAGGAGCGCGCGGGCGGCGTCGGTCTCATGGCGCATTCGCGAGAGCATCGCGGCCACGGCGGGGCGCTGGTCGATGGGCTGCCCGAACTGGCGGCGCCTGGCGGCGTAGTCGGCGGCGTAGCGCGTGGCGGCTTCGGCAATGCCGACCGCCTGCGCCGTGATGGCCAGCCGCGCATGCAACAGCAAATCAGGGACATAGCGCACAAGGCCGCGGCGGCGTTCGCCCAGCAGCTGCGCCGGCGCGTGGTTGAAGACGACCTCGCATGTCGGCGAGCCGTGGAGCCCCATCTTGCCGCTGACCGCCACGACGGCGACCTGCGGGGAGGCCTCCACGATGAAAAGGGAGAGCCCGCGCCCGTCGGCACTGCCCTCCTCCGAACGCGCCAGCACGAGCATCAGGCCCGCGCCGCCGTTGGTGACCCAATGCTTGCGTCCATCCAGAAACCATTGGCCACCAGCATCTTGCGTCGCCTTCACCTGGACGGCCTGCAAATCGCTTCCGGCGGCGGCTTCGCTCAAGGCCATCGCGCCGCCGATTTCGCCGCTGGCCAGCCGCGGCAGGAGGCGCGCCTGCTGTTCAGGCGTGCCATGGCGCGCGATGAGTTCGCCGATGGCCTGCAGCCCGAAGAGGTTGTGGAGGGAGGCGTCCGCCCGCGCGACCATCTCGGAGAGCATTGCGTAGGCGGTGTTGGAGAGGCCGCGCCCGCCGAAGGCGGCGGGCAGCGTGATGCCGCAAAGCCCCTCGCGGCGCAACACCGCGAGGTTCTCCTGCATTTCGGGCGGCAGGACGACGCGGCCGCCCTCCAGGCGCGGCGGCACGGCGTCGATCTTCGCCGCGCGCGGCGCAAACTCCTGCGCGGCGAGGGCGCCGACGCGCTCCAGAAGCGCCCTGCCCCCGCCATCCGCCGCCAGCCCCAGCCGCGCGGCATACGCCTGCAGGGCCGCATTGTCCAAAAAGAAATTGCTGCTAGGCACCAGTCTTCTTCTTCACGTTCATGTCGCGGGAGACATACGTGTACATCGACGGGAACTTGTAGGGGGCGCTCCGGATGTCGTCGAACATCGAGAACTCAAGGATGGTGCTGTCGGGAATGTCCTGCTTCGCCTTGGCGCCGATGAGGTTGACGTATTGCATCGGGCTGACGCCGCCCAGGTTGCCCGGCCGCTTGGCGGTCAGGTCGGCCTCCTCGACGACCTTGCCGGCGGGAATGGGGCGCGCGGAGACAAGCACCTTGCGGCGCACCCAGCTCCATTCGCTCTCCTCGTTCTCGCGGTTGACGACGATCTGGTTGAGGCCGCCGCCGATGGCCTGCTCCACATAGCGCACCTTCTGCACCATGGCCGACAGGTTGGCGATGTCCACCGAGATGGTGGCGTCGCTTTCGTTGTCGCTGGCCGTGATCTGGATGTGCTTGGAGATGAGGGCGGGCTTGAAGGCCGCCACGGCGTAGATGAGGAAGTCGCTGGAGGTGTGCTCCACGCATCCGGCCAGGACGCCCGTGCCCGCGAAGAGCTGGCGGTAACTGTTGATGACCTCGAGGTTGGCGGAGGCGTACTGCTCGGCCAGGGTGCCGCTCTCGTGGGTGGAGTGC
>CACZQQ010000421.1 GCA_902783355.1 uncultured bacterium | reverse complement strand
CTTGCGGCAGTCAATGCCGGCGTCCAGCAGGGCCGCCATGACCAGATTGGCCTGGTGCTCCTCCAGCTGGGCATGAAGCGTGGCCTCCTCCTTGCAGCCGGTCAGCATCAGCGCGCCAGCCAGGAGGCCCAATGACATCCATTGCCGTAAAGGTTGCATTTTACGTAACTTGTTGAAAATTAGTAAGTTAAATTATTGATTCTTGATGAGGGTCTGGATGGCGTTGCTTGACTTGTCGGCCACCTTGGAGACCACTTCCTGCTGGAAGGCCAGGTTCGCCACGTCGTACTGCATCTCCAGGAGGGATGCCGCCGTGACGCCTTCCTTGCCGTTCAATTCCGACAGGGCGCGCATCCGATGCAGGATTCCCTGATGGTCCGCCTGGGCACTTCGCCACGCGCGGGAGACTTCGTCGGCAAAGGGCACGGCCGCCGTGGGGGCGACGACTTCCTCCGAGGCCATCACAGCCTGAAAACGCTCCACTGCGGCCGGGCTGGCGGCCGGCTGGGCACTGCCCATCGCCACCGCCTGGTCGGCCGGGCTCATTCGCACGGAGCGTACCGCTTCCACAATCATGTCGTTCGTCATTTGAGCAAATCCCCTGCCAATTGCGCCGCGGCGGGGTCGGCCGTCTGTCTGGCGGCCGCCTGCAACGGCTCCGTGGCTTTTTCGGGCTGTCCCATCCGCAGATAGGCCATCCCCTTGAAGGCTTGGAGCATTGCCGATTCGGGATGTTTCACAAGTCCCACGCGGTCAATGAATTCCACAGCCCCTGCGAAATTGCCTGCGCTCATCAGCATCACTGCCCTGGACGAAGCCAGGGCGACGTCGCCGGGCCGGAACCGCTCCAGCGCCGCCAAGATGGTTTCGGCGGACTGGAAGCGGTTGCGACCGATTGCAATCATCGCGATGTTGAGCAACAGCCGCGCTTCATGCGGTTCCAACTCGAACATTAGCGGAAGTTGGAGGCAATGGAGTTGAGCGCGTCGCCCAGGTTCTTGTTGATGTTGGTCATCGTGGTCAGGGCCAGATTCCACTGCTGCAGGTCGTACTGCAGCTGCTGGAGGTTCGCCTGGACGTCGGGATGCTTCTGGTAGTTCTCCAGGGAGTCGCTCAGGCGCTGCTCCATGATGTTCACGGTGGCCATCAGGGCGACGTACACCGCATCGGTGTGGATGTTGTTCGCGTAGGCACCATCAGTGCGATAACCGCCGTTCTTGACGTCGTCAACATTCGTGACAATGGTAGGTTTGCCGACTACAGCCATTTTTCATTTCCTCTTGGGTTGCGGGGAATTGCTTCCCCATGGGTTTGACAAACGGACTACAAAAAAACACTACACAAGACAAATTGCACACACTACACAAAACAAAGTACACAGACTACACACAACGCGCAATGCAGGCTACACACAACACACAATGCAGACTACACAAAACGGAACGAATTGCACATGAGAAACCTACACAGAAAACGTTTTTTCAGGCGCCCTGGCCTTCACGGAGCGTGAGCCGCAGCAGCTTCCGGGCCACGAGGACCGCCTTCTTGAGGTCATCGGCGGCGGCGTACTCGTCGGGTGGCAGGCCCGTCCGCAGGGCGTCGCCCAGCCGCGTGTCCAGCGCGAGAAGCGTCTGGTCGTAGCGTTCCATGGCGGCCTGCCCGTCGGGGCCGGCAAGTTCCTTCTCGATGTCGAGCAGCTGTGTCACGGCTTCCACTCCAAGACGGTTTCACCCTGCCGGAGCACGACGGTGTCCTCCGTGATCTTGTCCACGGTGAAGCCGTTGAACTCGGCGCCTTCCACGACGCGCGTTCCGTTCCGCATCACCAGGCAGGGGTAGGGCGTCATCAGGACGCCGACAATCGGCAGCCGCTGTGTCGCCATGGCTGGCGCGGGCGGCGGGGTGGCGGGCTCCGTTTCGGCCGAGCCGGCCGCTGTCGCGGCCGGCTGCACCACGACAGGCTGTGGCGGCGCAACAGCCGCGGGAATCGTGATCTGCTTGCAGTCCACGGACTCGACGAAGGCGACATCCGCCTGGATGGCCTTCAGCATGCGGTGCAGCGCAGCCGCGTCCGGCAAAGTCCCCGCCAGGGCCAGCCGGCGGTCGGCCGCCTCGACGACCTTCACCGCGCCTTCCGTCAACATGTTGAGCAGCTCCTCGGCGGAATTGCGCAGGGACTCGTCGTCGGAGAGGCTTATTTCTATGCCGGGGAAGGCGTTGTAGGCCCTTGCCGTGAGCTGGAGGCGGTCGGCGCGGGAGCGGAGATTGCCGCGCAGGACGGGCGGCTCCATCGTGTCTCCGGATGGCTCGACCGCCTCGACGCCATAGGCGGTCGCCAGCTCTTTAAGTGTCTGGAGGTGAACAGGTTTTGCGGCAAGAACGCGCTTGTCCTCAAAGTGTCGTTCGTAGAAGCCGTGGCACCATGTCCGCGCACGGCGCATGCCGTCGTTGAACTGCGGCCAGAAGAGCCAGATGGCGAATTCCAGAACCACGACCAGAAGCAGCAGTACCAGCAGCGTCCATTGGAGACGGCGCGGGACGCGCGGAGGCTTTTCCGCAGGCTTCTCTTCCGCGGACGGCGGCGGCGTCTCCTTCTTCTCTTCCGTCTCCTCCGTCTTTTCGGCCTCGGGCTTCGGCCAGACGAGCGCGCCCCACGGCGCGTCGGCGGGGCCGATGGCGAAGGCGGTCGTCTCCATCACCTTCACTTGGAAGGGGGCCAGGGCTTCCTCGCCGCCGTCCGGCAGCCGCAGCGACACGCGGTTGTCCTCGACTGCAAGCTCGCCGGCCTTTTCCGGAAGCATCTGGTCGCCCAGCACGATGTCGCAGGCCTCGCCTCGTCCGAAGCTGACGGTCGTCCCCGGCACGAGCGCGATTTCCGCGCCGACGTTGGGACCCTGTATGATTTTCAGGATGAAATTCACAGCTTAAGCCTCCCCAGAGGCTGGATGTTGATTTCCTGCGAGAGCTCCTGGAAGCTGAGGACCGGCAGTTCGTAGTAGTCCTTCTCGATCATCTTGCGGAAGTAGCGGCGGATGTCCACCGACACGATGATGACCGGCTTCTGCGGGATTCTCGCCAAGTCGCCGACTGTCTTCTTGACCACCGTGAGGATGGCGCGGACGGTGGCGGGATCCATGGCCAGGTAGCTGCCGCCGGAGGTCTGGCGGACCGATTTGCGGATGAGCTCCTCAAGCGACGGATCGAGCAGGTAGGCGGCCATGATGTTCTGGCCGCCGGAGAACTTGTAGCTGATGTAGCGCGAGAGCGCGGAGCGGACGTATTCCACCAGCAGGACGGTGTCCTTCTCCTTCTGCCCCCATTCGATCAGGGTCTGCGTGATGCGCTTCAGGTCGCGGATGCAGATGCCCTCCTGCACCAGCCGCTGGAGCACGTCGGTGATCTTTTGGAGGGGCAGCACGCGCTGGACCTCCTTGACCAGTTCGGGCGCCTCCCGCTCCATGTAGTCGAAGAGCAGCCGCGTCTCCTGAAGCGACAGGAACTCGTGCGCATAGCGGCGAAGTACGCCCGACAG
>CACZQQ010000420.1 GCA_902783355.1 uncultured bacterium | reverse complement strand
CGGGAAAATGGTGCCCGCCCTGGTTGGGGGAATTCGGCGGTGTCGGCCGCGCAGGAGCGCGGCCCTCCCGTGCCCGCCCTAGTCGGCCGCAGCCTACGGCACGTCTTCCACAAAGGCCTTATGCAGAGCAAGTTGTGCGGCCTGGAAGTCATCCCTGCGCACAATGAACTGCATATTGACCTGGCGCGGAGACTGAACGATGGCGACCGTGTTGATCTTGGCGTCCGAGAGGGCCTTGGCGGCCTTGGAGAGGAAGCCGGGGATCTTCATGTTGGTGCCGATGACGGCGACCATGGCGACCGGTTCGACGGAGACCTTGGCGCCGGGCAGCCGCCGCTGGATGTCCTCCACACAGCGCTCGATGGGCAGCTTCTTGGAGGGGACGAAGTGGGTGATGGTGTTGGCGTTGGTGGTCTTGGTGATATAGCTGATATTGAAGTCGTAGAAGCTCTTGAGGAGGTTGTAGTCGTAGCCCGGCTTGGAGACCATTTCGGGGTCGAAGACCTCGATGGCGATGACGTCGGTGCGGCCGCAGATCATGTCCACCTTGGGGACGGGCGAGACGTAGTCGCAGCTGATGAGGGTGCCCGGGTTCTCGGGGTCGAAGGCGTTCTTGACGCGGATGGGGATCCCGCAGACCTCCATCTCCTTGGAGGCCTTGGAGTGGATGGCCTCCATGTCCAGGTCGGAGAGCTGGTCGGCGATGTCGAAGTTGGTGTGGCCGATGATGCGCACCTTGTCGGTGCCGATGAGCTTCGGGTCGCCCGTGCAGAGGTGGTATTCCTTGTGGATGATGCCCTCGGCGGCGTTGGTCAGGACGGCGATCTTGCTGAAGGTGATCTCGCTGTAGCCGCGGTCGAAGCGCGTCATGATGCCCTCGTCGTAGCTGACATAGCCCGTCACGATGGGCATGACCGTGCTGAAGTCCATGCCCTGGAAGGCGCCCAGGATGGCCTCGTCAAAGGTCGGAATCTTCTTCTGGCGCCAGCCGGTCAGGTCGACGAACTTGGCGTTGACGCCGTTTCGCTGGAGGATGAGGGCCGAGTTGTAGGCGCTGTGGGCCTCGCCGATGGCGCTGAGCAGCTCGCGTGTCTGCGGCAGGTAGCTGTTGCGGTCGAAATGGCCGAAGGAGCGCAGGTTGTTGAGGTCGTTGAGGCATTCGGCGGCCCCGTCGATGCGCTCGTTCACGAAGGCGTTGGCGGCCTCCTGGTCAAGCCCGAGGCTCACGAACTGCTTGTTGTACTCGAGCATCCGCTGGCGCGTGGCCTCCAGGGCCTGCTTCCAGGTGGCGTCGTCGTTGGCGAAATAGCCGTAGACGCCTGGCGTGCCGTTTTTCTTGTCCTCCAGCAGGAGGTTCGTGATGCCACCATAGGCGGACACCACAAAGATGCGGTTGTACAACGCGGCGCCCTTGCGGCGACCGATGATGACATTCCGCATGACTTCGCCAAAGCGGGACATGGAGGTCCCGCCAATCTTCTCGACCGTATGCTTCTGCATCGCGTGGTAGAATCGTGGGTTGACTGTCAGAAAACGGCTGCGCAGCCGTAAAATGCCATAATGTAATCCCGCATTGGCGCGCGCAGAGGCGCTACGCACGCACGCCGCGCGCGGCGTCGTTCATGAGGTTGCACATGGCAATGGCGGCCAGGCCGTCCTCGCCCGTGCCGTCCTTCGGCGGGCGCCCTTCCTTCAGGCATTCTGCAAATTCTTGCATTTCAAGATGATAGCAATCCTCGCTCGCGCAGTTGAGCTGGCTCACCTTCTCGTCGGTGCACAGAACGAGGCCGTGCTCGTCGTGGCGGAAGGTGGCCTTCTCGAAGATGGCGGTGAAGTCGCTGTGGAAGGGGAGCGTCTTGGGCTGGAGGAAGCCCGCGTCCAGGCGGACGACGGGGCCGTCCTTGTAGCGCCAGCAGACGTCGAGGGCCAGCTGGCCCATGCGCTCCCACAGGAAGGTGGCGGCCTGGATCTCCGTGGGCAGGCCGAAGAGGGCCTGGACGAGGTCGGCGTCGTGGATGGCCAGGTCGAACATGGCGCCGCCGGAGGTGGCCGTCACCTTCGGGTCGGTCCAATGGCCCCAGCCGGGCACGCCGCAGTAGCGCGAGAAGCGGAAGTAGACGGGCTTGCCGTATTCGCCGTTTCGGACAGCCTCCCGCAGGTAGGCGAACTCGCGCGTGTAGCGCTGGCAGAGCCCCACCATGAGGACGACGCCCCGCGCCTTCGCGGCCTCCACCAGCTCGCGGCATTTCGCCACCTCCAGGCACATGGGCTTCTCCAGGAAGACGGAGCAGCCCGCCGCAATGGCCTGCATGGCCTGCTCGTAGTGGCAGCGCGTCGGCGTCGCGATGACCACCGCATCCGGCTTCGTCGCCGCCAGCGCCGACGGCAGGTCAAGGAAGTGCGGGACGCCAGCGAGCATGTCGGGCGTCACATGGTCGACCACCAGGTTGCCGGCGGCGTTCTTGAGGTATTCGACGGGATCCTCGAGGCTGACGATGCCGGCCAGTTCAAGTTCCGGATGGACGCAGACGTTGAAGGTGTGGGTCTGGCCCATGAAGCCGAAGCCGACGATGACGATGCGTTTGGACATGCCCTGCTCCCTGTTTTGGCGCCTCGTGCGCATAATACAACATTGACCATTCCGTCCAAGTTGCGATATCCTGTGATACCACATCGGAGACTGCTTGGCGGAGGCCTCCCGAATGGGAGAACAACTTAAGATACACCCCAAACGGACATTGGCAAGTCGCCATGGGGAAAAAAAAGCGGACAGGGGCGCGCTCACAACTCGTCGACACGCCGTCCAACCGTCAAGGGGCGCGGAGAACGGGGAGGCCG
>CACZQQ010000419.1 GCA_902783355.1 uncultured bacterium | reverse complement strand
CCGCACCTATGACAAGTCCGGCCGCACCATGGAAGTGCTCACCGCCGAAAGCGCCGAGTTCCTGCCGGAGAGCCGCCAGTGGAGGTTCCTCAGGGGCGACGCCGTGACCTACACCTACGTGGACGACGGCGAAGGCGGGCAGGCCCCCCTCCAGACACCGCCCGCCTATTTCGACGAGGAGACGCGCGACTACGACGAACTGCCGCGGGACATCCAGCTGCAGAGCCGCGACACGGAGCAGCTGCCCCTGCCGGGTCTGCTGCGCATGCGCCACGGCGACCGCCGCTCCCTCTCGCGACGCGTGCGCAATCTCGTGGACACCATGATCGCCTACCGCCTCTGCGCCCCCCTGGCCACCCTCGTCGCCATCCTCTTCGGCTTCTCCCTCACCATCGCCACAGGCCGCAAGAGCGTCGTCCAGGGCCTCGTGCTGGCGGTCTTCCTCTATGTCGCCTACTATTCGCTGGCGCAATTCTTCCTGGTGCTGGGCAAGAACGGCGCCCTCAACCCGTGGCTGGCGGGCCTCCTGCCGACGGCGGCCGCCCTGGCCGCCAGCCTCGCCCTCGCCTGGAGGAAGCAGTAGCCATGCTGGAAATCGAGCACAAGTTCCTTCTGAAGGCGGGTGACGACAGCTGGCGGACGCAGGCCGTCCGCCAGGCGGAGGTCATGCAGGGCTATCTGGCCACCGGCAGGACGGCGGTCCGCGTCCGCCTGCAAAGCGACAAGCCGGACGGCGTCCTCTGCATCAAGGGGGAGGAGGCCGGGCCCGCCCGCCGCGAGTTCGAGTACAGGATTCCTGCGGCGGAGGCGCGCGCCATGCTGGACGGGCTCTGCGGCGGACGCACGGTCGCCAAGACGCGCTACTACGTGCCCGCCGAAGAGGAGGGCCTCGTGTGGGAGATCGACGCCTACCACGGCCCCCTCGAGGGGCACTACACCGCCGAGCTCGAGGTTCCTTCCGCCGATGCGCCCTTCCGGCGCCCCTCCTGGCTGGGGCGCGAGGTCAGCGACGACATGCGCTACCGCAACGCCGCCCTCGCCGAAGCGCAAAGATGGCCGGACGAATGACCAAACGCGCAATCTGTGCTATATTGCACGGAACCGAGGAAGCATAACGACGGCACCCCGCCGCCGCAAATCAAACAAACCATACGGAGCAGGAAACCATGAAAGTCATCATCCAGAAAGACTACGAACTGATGTGCGAATGGGCCGCCAACCACATCATGGCCGCCATCCGGAACCACAAGGGCGACAAGCCCTTCGTGCTGGGACTGCCCACCGGCTCGTCCCCCCTCGGCGTCTACCGCCGCTTCGTCGCCGCCTACAAGGCCGGCAAGATCTCCTTCAAGAACGTGGTCACCTTCAACATGGACGAATACGTCGGCCTGCCGCATGAGCACCACGAGAGCTACTGGTTCTTCATGCACGACAACCTCTTCGACCACATCGACATCCCGGCCGAGAACATCAACATCCTCAACGGCATGGCCCCCGACCTGGAGGCCGAATGCGCCCGCTACGAGCAGAAGATCGCCTCCTACGGCGGCATCGACCTCTTCCTGGGCGGCTCCGGCGTGGACGGGCACATCGCCTTCAACGAGCCCTTCACCTCGCTGGCCTCCCGCACGGGCGTCCGCGACCTCACCGAGGACACCAAGATCGTCAACTCCCGCTTCTTCGGCAACGACCCCAGCCAGGTGCCCTCGCAGGCGCTCTCCGTCGGCGTCGCCACCGTCACCGACTCCCGCGAGGTCCTGCTGCTCATCAGCGGCCACAACAAGGCGCGCGCGCTGAAGGAGTGCGTCGAAGGCGGCCTCAACCAGATGTGGACCATCTCCGCCCTCAACATGCACAACAACGCCTACATCGCCTGCGACGAGCAGGCCTGCGGCGAACTGCGCGTGGACACCTACAAGTACTTCCTCGACGTCTACAAGGCCGAGCGTCTGTGAGAGCACGCCTCCTGACATGCATCGTGGCGCTTCTGGCGGCCCTGGCCGGCCGCCTCGGCGCCTTCTCCCTGGAGGAGAACATCATCCTGGACGACAAGGGCGGCTGCAAGGTCGCCCTGGTCATGCAGGTGCCGGAAAAGTACCAGGCCCTCTACAAGGCCGTCCTGAAGGCGGTCAGCGCGGAGGGCAGCGGCGGGCTGATGGACGAGGCGGCCGTGCGCAAGTATTTCGCCGTCTTTCCGGAGTTCTCCATCGAAAGCTACCATGTCTTCCGCCGCAGGGACAATGTCATGGTGCAGCTGATGCTGAGCGCCAAGGACGCGCAGGAGGCCTTCGCCACGGGGGCGCTGGGCTACATGCTGCTCGGCCCCTCCATGGACGTCATCGGCGACACGGAGCTCTTCATCGTCCTGCCGCGTCCGGAGCGCCCGCCGCCGGCCGCCATGCGCAGGAAGGTCGGCGAACTGGCCAGGGCGCTCGGCGGCATCGAGTTCATCGTCCGCCTCACGACCCCCACGGAGATGCTTGAGACGACGGGGCGCAAGAGCGACTACAACCGCTGCGCCTGGAGGATCTCCTTCGACGAACTGCTGGACAACACCTACAAGGACATCAAAGCCAGGTGGTGAAAGACATGCCCGCGAAATGCCGTCCCCGTATCCGGAAGCGCCTCCTGTCCGCGATGGCGCTGGTGCTGCTCCTGTGGCTGGCGCCTGTCTTCCGCGCGGAGGACGACAATCCGGAGGCGCGCCATGCATGGATGGCCGGCTACCAGGCCATGAACCAGGCGGACAAGGCCATGGAGGAGAAGTCGGAGCTGGCGGCCCTCCACGGCTACCAGAAGGCCCTGGAGGTCTTCCTCCAGGTCCAGCGGGACTATCCCAAATGGAACGTGTCCCTCATCAATTTCCGCATAGAATATTGCCGCAAGCAGATCGACCTGCTGCGGGCCGCCAACGCCCACAACCTGGACTTCATGTCCAAGGAGGAGCTCTTCGCCACGGTGAACCGGCAGGCGGACGACTTGCAGACCCTCCGTGACAAGACCTCCGAGCTGACCCGCGACCTCCAGGCCGCGCGGCAGGAGCTGGAGAGGGCGCGGCAGGAGGCCGCCCAGGCCGCCGTCAGCCAGGAGAATATGCAACTCCTTAAACGCGAAAGAGATACGTTAACATCCCAAGTGCGGCTTCTGACCGCGCAGCTGGCCACCCTCAAGGAGGATTTGGAGGTGGCGCGCCGCCCCGACCCCGCCGTCGCCCGCCTCCCCGAGGTGGAGAAGCAGATGGCCGCCGTCCGCGGCGAACTGGAGCAGGCCTCCAAACAGCTGGAGGCGCAGCGGCGCGAGCGCGAGCGCCTGGCCGCGCAGCTGGAGCAGGCGGAGAACCGCGGCAGGACATTGGAGCAGCGTCTGGCGGCCGCCGAACGCGAAGCCGCCACCGCCCAGAGGCGCCATGCCGAGCAGACCGCCGAAATGGAGCATTTGCGCGCGGACATCGTGCGGCTGCGCGAGAGCGCCGCCAGCGACCGGCAGAAGGCGACGGGCGAGATTCCGCAGCTGCAGGCGCAGCTGCGGAGCAAGGAGGAGGAATTGCGTTCCGCCCAGCTGGAGGTCCTGACCCTCAAGCGCAAGCTCTCGCAGGCCGAAGAGAGCGTCGGCGAGTTGAACGAGCGCCTGAGCCTGCTGGAGCAGCGGGGGGAGAGCGCCGCCAAGAACCTGGGGGCCCTGCAGGCGGAAATGTCCAGCCTCGCCGCCCAGAAGGGGAAATTGGAGCAGCAGGCGCGGGACCAGGCCGCCCTCGTCGCGACGCAGAAGGCGCTTCTGGAAAAGCTGGAGGCCGCCGCCACGGAGGCGGAGCGCCAGACGGGCGCCCTGCGGCAGGAGCTGGCCGCCGCCCGCGAGGAGCTTGCGAAGACCCGAGAGACGCTCCGCCAGAAGGAGGAGGCGCTTGAGCAGAACCGCAAGCTGCAGGCCGCCAACGCCGGAATCGCCGCCAATGCCGCCGCGCAGGAGAAGGAGCTGGAGCAGGCGCGGCAGGAAGTGGCCGACCTCAAGCGGCGCCTCCAGGAGCTGGAAGAGAGCATCGGCCAGGCGAATGTGAAGGACTACATCCGCGAATTGCAGGAGCGGAGCCAGAAGGACGCGCTGGAACTGGCAAGACTCCGCGCCGAACTTGAGGACGCCAGAAAGGCGCTTTCCGCGGCCGAAGAGAAGACCAAGGCGGACAAGGAGGCGAATCCCCTGCAGCCGGAGCTGGAGGCCGCCAGGGCGCGCGTCGCCAGGCTGGAGGAGGAGGCGCGCGGCTTCGCCGACCAGCTCCGCCTCGCCATCCGCAGGGCCGGCGACGACGCCGAACGCCTCTGGACGGGCCGCCTCAAGGACCTGGAGGCCCAGGCCGCCAACGAGACCCGCAAGCGGCAGGAGCTGGAGGCCGCCCTCGTCCGCCGCGACAATGAAAAGCGCATGCTGGAGCAGGAACTGCGCCGCCAGAGCAGCCTGGCCGAGGCGACGCAGGCCGAACTGGCCACCGCACGCGCCACGGCGGCCGTCCACGAAACGTCCGCACAAGCGGCGGAGACGGCGGCGCCGCAGCCGCAACAGCAATCGCAGGCCGCAGGCGCCCTCTCCGTCACCGACGAGATCATCCTCAAGGGCTTCCTGCGGCAGGGCGTGGACGCGGAGCGCCAAGGCAAGGTGGAGACCGCCCAGTGGAACTACGAGCAGGCCCTCAAGATGCAGCCCGACAACCTGATTGCCCTCAAGCGCCTGGGCCTCATCGCCGTCAACAAGGGGGACGACCAGAGCGCGGCCGCCTACCTCAACCAGGCCTTCCGCCTCGCCCCCGACGACAGCGAAATCCTCCTGGGCCTCGGCTTCGCCATGGTGCAGCTCAACCAGCCGCTGTGGGCGCTGGCGGGCCTCGCGCGCGCCGCCGCCCTCAAGCCGGACGACCCGGAGGTCGCGCGCCTCTTCGGCATCGCCCTCTCCACCATGAAGTGGCAGGAGGCCGCCGCCGTCCAGTTCCGCCGCACCCTTTCCCTGAAGCCGGACGACGCGGAGGCCGCCTTCAACCTGGCCATGCTGGAACTGGCGCGCTCCTCCGAACTGCGGCGGCAGGCCCGACAGGACCAGAGAAGCCGCGCCGCCATGGAGGCGCTGGCGGACGCGAAGCGCGCGGAGGCCCTCAAGTGGTATCGCCAGGCCGTCCAGAACGGCGCGCAGCCCGACCCCGGCCTGGAGGCCGCCATGGGCGCGGGCAAGCCGGAGGCCGCCCCATGACAGGAAGGAGCCGCCCAGGCAAGAACTGCAGCATCCGCGACCTGGCGAAATACGTGGGCCTGAGCACCTGCACCGTCTCGAAGGTCCTGAACGACACGGCCCACCGCCTGCCCCTCTCGGAGAAGACGCGCCAGCTGGTGGCGGACGCCGCGCGGAAGCTGAACTACGTCCCCAACGTCAATGCGCAGCGCCTCTTCCGCAAGCGCAGCAACGTCATCGGGCTTCTTGTGCCCTACAATCTGGACGAGACGGAACACACGGTCTTCCTCGACCGCCACCTGGCCCTCATCATGGGCGGCATCTCCATGGCCCTCCAGAAAACGCCGTATGACCTGATGATGCTCTTCAACGACCAGCGCGTCAAGCAGAGCGGCCGCTATGAATCCATGTTCCGCTCCCATCTCCTCGACGGCCTCATCATCTGGGGCATCCGCAGGGACGACTTCTACTGGAGCGAACTGGTCAGCATGCAGACGCCGACCCTCTTCCTGACCAACACGCCCGACGCCATGGAGTCGACCAGCTGCAACTACATCACCAGCGACTTCAGCTACGCCGCCTACGAAGCCACCACGCAGCTCCTCGCCATGGGCTCCAGGGCCCCCCTCTGGCTGAAGCCGCAGGCGGAGACCTCCGTCGTGGCGGAAACCGCCAACGGCATCCAGCGCGCCATGGACGAACGCGGCCTCCCGCCGGAGGCCCTCAAGACAGCCCCCAGCGACTACGAAAGGCCCGATTTCACGCATCTCTTCCAGCAGCTGGGCAGCTGCGACGGCATCATATCCCCTACCTACAATGTCACAAGCCTGCTGGTCGGCCTCGTGCCAAGCCTCGGACGCCCCATGCCCATCGTCTGCACCGACAGCGCCGAAGGATGCGTCGTCTCCGGAATCCCCACCATCGTCCCGCAGGACAGGCTCATCGGGCAGCAGGCCGTCGCCTCCCTCCTGCAACTGATCGAGGCCAAGGAAAAAGACGCGGCCCCCATCCGCCTCAAGGTCCCCGGAGAAAGAGTCGCTTTTAAGTAGTAACTGTTTGGTGGCAAAGAAGATATAGCGACAGACACGGCATGGGGCCTCCGTGCCGCCCCTGCCTCCAGCGACTCGATCCAAAAAAAGTTTTGTTCCCAAGAGGGTAGGTAATAGAAAGCTGTGACTTGTCCGCCATAGCCTTGGCGAAGGCGGAAGCGGCAGTGCACGGAAGTGCGCGACATTGCGTAACCGCTGGCAAGCGCCCGTCAGGGCGCGCAGCCTGCGGAAGGCCAACCCAAAGCTCTCGGCGCCCGCAAGGGCGCGACAAGATGGTTGTTTTACCTACCCTCTTGGGAACAAAACTTTTTTTG
>CACZQQ010000418.1 GCA_902783355.1 uncultured bacterium | reverse complement strand
GGACGACGATGATGCGGCGCTTTTCGCGTTCGCAGGTGACGGCGATGCAGAAGCCGGCCGTGGCGGTGTAGCCGGTCTTCAGGCCGGTGATGCCCTCCACCTTGCGCAGCAGCTTGTTGGTGGAGTTCAGATCGAAGGGGTTCTTCTTGTCTTCGCGCAGGCGGTCGGCCGGCGTGCCCGCCCATTTCATGATTTCAGGATAGTAGAGGGAGCGTTCCGCCAGGAAGGCGATGTCGAGGGCGGAGCCCATGTTCTCCGTCCGGACGGAGCCGGAATCCAGCGGCAGGCCGTTGGGGTTGATGAACTTCATGTCGGCCAGGCCGAGGGAGGCCGCATGGGTGTTCATTTCCTTGACGAATGTATCTAGATTCCCGCCGCCCAAGTATTTGCCGACAATGTAGGCGCAGTCGTTGGCGCTGCAGATGAGCATTGCCTTCAGGTACTCCTGCAGCGTGTACTCCTCGCCGAGGCCCAGATAGACGCTGTTGAGCGGCTTCAGGCGCGTCCGCGCGAAGTCGTCCTTCGTGATCTTGACTTTGGTCTGGAGGGTGATGGCGCTGTCGGAGGCGATGCGGTCCAGCAGCATCTGCGCTGTCAGCAGCTTTGTCAGGGAGGCGATGGGAATCACCTTTGTCGGATTCTTCTCCCAGAGGATGGTGTGGGTGTCCACGTCGATGACCAGGCCCGCCGTGCATTCGTTCCCCGCCTTGGCCAGAGCCGCCCCCATCGGCTTGATGGCCCGCTTGTAGAAGCCGGCCGTATATTTGGCGGGCATGCCGGGCGCCTGATAGGAGGGTGCCGGTGCCGTGGACTGCGGCGGGATGGGAGGCGTGACCGTCTTGACGGCCGGCTGCTGCGCTCCCGTGCCGTCCGTCTTGGCAGGCACCGTCACGCCTGTGGCGGGGGGGGCCTCCAGCTGCGGCTGCACCTGTGCCTGCGTCACCGGCGGCTCCGTCCGTGAAGGCGTCGGCGTCGGCGACGGGCTCTTCTTGCGTGCGCCAAGCACGAGGAGCGCGACGATGCCCACATGGACTGCGATGACGGCGATGTAGATGAGGAATTTGTCTATTTTCATGCGGCGCAGGGAAGCAGGGTTGTGTCTTTAGGAGTGTTTGACTTTAATCCGCTTGCACTTGCATTGTTCTTTTGGGCTGGTTGTTTCGCGATTTTCGCCTTGCGTGCGAGTGCACGCGCGGCTCAAATCGCGAAAAATCATCTCCAAAACTCCAACGCAATTGTCAATGGATTAAACTCAAGCCCTACTAGCCAAAGGTGATGCTTTCGCCGTCGGTGCTGCGGTCGCGGCCGGGCAGCGTCGGAATGCTTGACTTGGAGGAGGTGGAAGAAACGGCCGTGCGCGGGCGGCGCGGCTTGCGGGGCGTCCGCTTGGGCTTGGCCTCCTCGGGGGCGTCGGCGGGGCCGTCAGCGGCCTTCGGCGCGGCGGTGAGGTAGGGGATGTCGGCGGCAGTCTTGGCGGGCGTGGGCGTGGTCTTGCTTGCAGGTTCGGCCTTGGCTTCGGCGGCAGCTTCCGCCTGGGGGCTGGCTTCCACCGACGCCTCTTCTGGGGCGTCTCCGGCCGCGTCCTTCTTGGCGCGTCGGCGGCGAGGGCGTCTCCGACGGCGCGGCTTCCCCTCTTCCATGGCGTCGCCGCCGTCTTCCGCCGTGGCGCCATCGCCGCTGGCCTTGGCCTCGTCGTCTTCCAGGAAGAATTCACCTGGCTCGTAGCGCGGCGAGAACTCAGGCAGCTGCCTGAGGAAGCTCTGGTCCCAGCCGAAGAGCTGCGCCAGAAGGGCCACCACCGACCGCGCGTAGCGGTATTCGGCGTTGTTGAGGATGCGCGGCTCGACAGGGGGCGTCCGCAGCCTGGGGACGAGACCCGCGATGATGAGAATGCGGTCCTCGAAGATGCGCGGCAGCAGGAAGCCCTCGAAGACGAGCTTGAGGGCTTTATGTGCTAACTCGTTGCCTATCAAAGATTTATCCCAAAATCCAAGCGGATTTTCCGGATTCATGGCGGACATGAGGAAGGGCATGGAGACGGTGGCCAGCGCCAGCCCGCGCGAATTGGAGTAGCGTCCGCGGCGCAGCGCGTCGCCGCGCAGTTTCAGCAGGTTGCGGAGCATTTCGCCCTCCTGGTCGCTCCAGGCGGCGTCCACGGTCGGCCAGAAGTCCTTGAGGAATCCCGCATCGTGCATGACGGCGAGTGTGTCGCCGGCGCCTGGGTGGTTCAGGATCTTGAGGAGCTCCTCGAAGAGGCGCGAGGCGGAGGCGAGGCGGATCATCTCGGCCTTCTGGCGGATGGCGCGCTCCAGGTTGCCCTCCAGCCGGAAGCCGAACTGGCCCACCAGCTTGAGCGCCCGCACGATGCGGACGGGATCCTCCGAGAGGCGCTCGTCGGGGTCGCCGATGCAGCGCACGACCCCCTCGCGGATGTCGCGGATGCCCCCGGAGAAGTCGATGATGCCGCGGTCGCCGGTCACGTCGAAGTAGAGGGCGTTGCAGGTGTAGTCGCGCCTTTGCGCGTCCTGCTCCAGCGTGCCGTAGCAGTTGTCGTTCCAGATGAGCGGCCCGTCGTCGTCCTTGCGGCCGTGGCGCTCCGATTCGCTGGGCAGCCGCCTGAAGGTGGAGACCTCATAGAGTTCGCCGCCTGAATAGACGTGCGCCAGCCGGAATCGGCGGCCGATGACATGGCAGCGGCGGCGCCCGAAGACCGCGCGGACCTGCTCCGGCGTGGCCGATGTGCAGATGTCGTAGTCCTTCGGGGCGTTTCCGGTCAGCAGGTCGCGGATGGCCCCGCCCACGATATAGGCCTCATGGCCCGCCTTCACAAGCGTGCGGACGATGTTGCAGGGCGTCGGGTGCAGTTGGGAGAGGATCTGCTGTTTGGTGAGGGGGGATTGCGTGTGGGGAGACATACAGTCCGTTGAAAAAGCGTGTCTTCAGAAGAGGAGTGGCTGGCTGACGGGGGCGAAGGAGCGCCTGTGCTCGGGGCAGGGGCCCAGGCGGCGCAGCGCCTCCAGGTGTTCGGCGGTGCCGTAGCCCTTGTGGCGGGCGAAGCCGTAGCCGGGGTAGCGTGCGTCCAGCTCCACCATGAGGGCGTCCCGCGTCGTCTTGGCCAGGATGCTGGCCGCCGCGATGGAGGCGGAGCGGCCGTCGCCCTTGACGAGGAACTCCACGGGGCAGGGGAAGGGGGCGAAGGCCAGGCCGTCCACGAGCGCGCCGTCCGGCAGGCGCCCCGGCAGGAGCGCCTCCACGGCCTCCCGCATCCCCGCCTGCGTCGCCCGCAGGATGTTCATCCGGTCGATTTCCGCCGCCGACTTGAGCACCACCGCGTAGCGCAGCCCCGGCGTCGCCTTCAGTTCGGCCGCCAGCTCATTGCGCCGGCGCTCCGTCAGCTTCTTGGAATCGTTGACCGGCAGATGGAAATCGGGCCGCGGCAATATCACCGCCGCCACCGCCACCGGTCCGGCCAGAGGGCCGCGACCCGCCTCGTCCACGCCCGCAATGAGCGCCGCGGCCCCCAGCCCCAGGCGGTGGCAGAGGGCCTCCTCATGCTCGAATGGATGCGCGATGCCCGGCATTGGAGGAGCCGCCGAAAAACAAAAGAAGGCACCGATGCCCCAGGCGGAAGGGGGCCACCGATGCCTCGCGTTGCAGCGCTGTCAAAAAGAGGGGCCTTGTGCCGTGGGGCGCGGCCCCGGAGGGCCTTATGCCTGCGGTTTGACGACGGCGGCGCGGACCTTGGCGGCCTTGCCAACCTGGTGGCGCAGGTAGTAGAGCTTGGAACGGTTGACCAGGCCGGGGCGGGTCACCTTGAAATTGGCCACGCGGGGGGAGTGCAGCGGGACGACGCGCTCGACGCCCTGGCCGGAGACCACGCGGCGGACGGTCATGTTGCGGGCGATGCCCGTGCCCTTCAGGGCGATGATGACGCCCGTGAAGTTCTGGATGCGCTCCTTGCCGCCTTCCGTGATGCGGAAGCCGATCTGGACGGTGTCGCCGACCTTCATGACCGGCAGATCCTGCTTCAGATTCTCCTGGCGGATCTTCTCAATGGTATTCATGAGGACTTGCTCCTTGCGTTGAAGGTGTTATGTGTAATGAAGGGAAATCAAATCAAATCGGGGCGGCGGCCTACCGTGCGCAGCACGCGCTGTTCCAGGCGCCAGGCCGCGATCTCCTGGTGGTTCCCGTTCAGGAGAACCTCGGGGACGCGCATCCCCTTGTAGTCCACGGGGCGCGTGAACTGCGGATACTCCAGCAGCGGTTCGTTGCTGAAGGACTCGTCCTCCGAAGAGGCGTCGCTGCCCAGCACGCCCGGCAGGAGGCGCACCACCGCGTCGGTCACCACGCAGGCCGCCAGGGCCCCGTTCGTCAGGATGTAGTCGCCCAGCGAAACCTCCTCGTCCATGAGGCACTGCTGGGCGCGCTCGTCGATGCCCTCGTAGTGTCCGCAGACCAGGATGAGATGCTTCATGGCGGCGAAGCGGCGGGCGGTCGCCTGCTTGAAGGGCGCTCCCTGCGGGCTCATCAGCACCACATGGGATTCCGGCGTCGTGAGGTCGCCTAGGCATTCGAAGAGGGGTTCGGGGCGCAGGACCATGCCTGCGCCGCCGCCGTAGGGCGTGTCGTCCACGGTACGCCGTGCGTCGTGGGTGTAGTCCCGCAAGTCGACCAGGTTGATCTTGACGGTGCCGTCCTTCCAGGCGCGCCCGATGATGGATTCGCTCAGGGCGCCTTTGCAGATGGCGGGGAAGAGGCTGACGATGTCAATCTGCATGGTGAATCCGTCCTCAATCGTCCATCACATCGACGGAGACGCGGCGTCCGACCCGCGCGGAAGTCCCCGTCACCAGGGTGCGGATGGCGCTGATGGTCTTGCCGCTCTTGCCGATGATCTTGCCGATGTCCCGCTTGAAACAGTGGATCTGGATGATGGTCAATTCGCCCTTCTCCGCCAGCTCCAGGCGCACCTGTTCCGGCTCATCCACCAGGGAGGTGACGACGAAGCGCACGAACTCCTGGACGGACTCCAGGCCCAGGGCGGCCTCGCCCGCCTGGGGCTGGGCGCCCTCGTCCTCCGACGGCGCGTTGACCATCGGGGAGAGCGCGCCCGCCTTCTCGGGTTCGCTGCCGAAGAGTTTTTTCAGGAAGGAGAATGCCATTTCGCGGAATCGGTGGAGAGACTACGCCTCGGCGGGGGCGGCGGCCTCTTCGGCCGGGGCCTCTTCGGCGGCGGGGGCCGCCTTCACGGCCTTCGGGGCCGGCGCGGCGTTCTTGACGGGGGCGCGGCGGGCGGGGAAGGGCTTGCCCTTCTCGGCACGGTTCAGGATGGCCTGAACGGTTTCGCTGGCCTGGGCACCCACGGACAGCCAGTACTTGGCGCGCTCCAGGTCGACCTTCTCGTTGTCATGGCGGGGGTCGTAGAAGCCCAGGATCTCAATGAAACGGCCGTCGCGCGGGGAGCGCGCGTCGGCGACCACGATGCGCCAGCAGTCGTTGTTCAGGGAGCCGGTGCGGCGGAGACGGATCTTGACAGACATGTTGTTTCCTTTTCAGAGGTTATGATGAACAAAAAGGTTGTTTCCAGTTCGGCAAGCAGGATAATATAATAACTCTTTTGATATCCGCACGCCCAAAAGAGAAAAACCGCCGTTTTGCGGCAGGGCGGGCTTCAGCCGCGCAGCCATTGGCGCAGCACGAAGAAGACGATGGCGGCGGGCAGCAGGATGAGCGTGTGGTAGAGGCCGAGCTTGAACTCCGCCTTCCAGTCCTCCCAGCACTCGCCGTCGAAGAGGCTGAACAGATCCGGCTTGAACTTGAACTTCCACGCCTCCCAATAGGCATGGCGGTCCTCGAAGAAGAGGTGGAAGGTGCCGACGGCGACGCCTTCGCCGACGAGCAGCGCGGCGAGGGCGCACAGGACGGGCGGAAGGCCCAGGCCGCAGGCGATGATGGCCACCGCCACCACGGCGTCAAGAAGGAGGAACCACAGAAGCATGGCGGATATGGGGGAAGGGGCTTCAAGGAAGGCATTCGGACATACTTTACACGCTTTCCCGCATTTTGCCCGCCATGGCATCCCGCGTTTGCGGCGAATCCGGCGGCGATGGCGTAAATTGCGAAAAGGCCCCAAAGAGGCCCTTCTGGCGCGCCTTTTGCCGCCCGTGGGTATATATCCACGGAAGCACACAAGGGCCCGTAGAAGGCCTCCCAGGGGCCTTTACGGGCCTTTGGCGTTTTGAAAAGCCGTTTCGGGCCGTCCGCGGACGCCAAAACGGCGTCCGCTCAGGTCGGTTGTGGAATCAGCCTTCGGCGTCGAAGGTGAAGTCGCCGACCTTGTCGTCAACGCGGATGGCGCCGCCCTCGGGGGAGACGGAAGCCCCGTCTGCGGCGGCTGCCGTCGGGGAGAGGCGAGCCGGACACGTGTTTTTTCGTCTTCCACGGCGCAAAAGACGTTCCAAAGATTATATTACAAAAGATTGGACGAATCTGCCCTCCGTGTCATCTTCCACGGCCTCTAGGTCTTTGACCACTTCGGCGGTCTGCCTCTTCCGCGCCCATACGCCTTTCCTGCAATAGCCGAGGCAATTGCAAAACTCTCCGGGGCATTCGCGGTGTTCTGCAGACGAAGGCCGTGTCGTGCCCGGCTTGCGCACGAAAGTGCGCGCGCCGTCCGCGCCTTGCCCCCATCGACAGCCCATCCGCGCCTGCCTCCGGCTACTTTTGTAATTACCTCAACCAAAGGAGCAAAACAGTCATGGGAACATATTACTATAAGTACAGCGCGGACCTGACCGCGGATTTGTATAACTCCGCCTACATCGCCCCGCCTGAAGGCGCGCATTATGGCATTAACGGTTTCAACGCACTGCTTTTCAGCAGCGGCGGCATGGTGCATGTCTCCAGCGGCGACGTGGCGACTTCGACCACCGTCAACAGCGGCGGAAGCATGTTGGTCGGCGAGCATGGCACGGCGACCTTGACCACCGTCAGCAGCGGCGGCGTCTGCGGCGGTTTCACCTACACGGGCGACAGCGCGGCCGTCATCAATGGCCTTGGCACCATCACCTACGAGCCGGCCGGCAGCCGTTGCTACAGCAGCTCCGTCGTGGAGATCACCCGCTGGCTGGCGCCATCCTCCACACGTTACGAGGCCGGCGTGGTGAAGGGCGCGTACGACAAGGAAACCGGAGCGCTATTGAACACCACCCTGCTTGACGGTGCCAGTTTCGACTGGACGGGCACGTTGGCGGTGGGTTCCGGCGCGGTCGTGAAGAATGTTGACTCCAATGCGGGCCTCAAGACCGCCAACACCCTCGAAAACCCGTCCAGGAATCCGGTCATCGAAGAGGACGTGAGCAAGAAACTGGTGGTGGTGGCGGGAGGCTCCGCCGACAACGTGGCGGTGACGGGCAAGGTCACCAACTACGAACGCATTTCGCCTGAACTGTACCAGAGCAACGCCGCACTGGTGGTCTCCAGCGGCGGCACGGCGACCAACGTGTCGGTCCTGGGCAACGGCATCGCGATGGCGGTCGGCGGCACCATCGACGGGGTGTCCGTGGCCAGCGGCGGCACCCTGTACCTCTCCGGCTGGGGGGGCGCGCTCCAGGTCTCGGAGGACGGCGGCACCACCATCGCTGGACCGCAGTATCAGGACGAGACCGTGCTGAACAACGTCCACCTGGACAAGGGCGGACGGCTTAACGCGACCTACGATTATCCATTCGGCGGCAAGGCGCCGAGCATCATCGCCAACAAAGCCGGCGGCGTGCTGGACAGCATTACGGTGAACGGCGTGGCGTACGTGAGCGGCGTGGACTTCGCGGGCGCGATGAACCTGGGCAAAGACCAGAAGGCACTTGACGTGACCGTCCGCGGCTTCAGGGAAATCAACGCGACCGATTCCAACGGCAATCCGACGGCGTGGACCACGACCATCGCCTACTTGGTCGTGAGCTCGGGCGGCATCGTGAGCGGTGCGACCATCGGCGAAGACGGTGCGATCTACGTGAGCGGCGGCGCGGATGTGAGCGACCTCACCGTTTCCGGCGGGCGGTTGGTCTTCGCCAACAGCTCCGGCTGG
>CACZQQ010000417.1 GCA_902783355.1 uncultured bacterium | reverse complement strand
GTGGAAGTCGCGGTGCAGCTCGTTGTTCTCCTGGTATCTGAGCATGTTAGTCCAGCTCCGCTTTGTATTCCTTGAGGCACTTCTCGACACGCGCCTTGGCGGCGTCGTCCAGCGAGCTCATCTCCTGCGCCAGCGTGAAGGGGCTGGAGATCAGGCCAAGCTTCTGCAGGGCGTACTTCTGGCCGTTCCAGCAGTTCTGGATGCTGAGGCCGTAGACGCCGTGGAAGATGCCGATGAAGACGCGCTGCAGGCGCATGGCCTCGTCGTAGTTGCCGGCCTCCACCGCGCGGGCGATGCCGACCATGACCTTGGAGGCGAGGGCGCCCATGCCGCACACCATGCCGTCGAAGCCGACCATCAGCGCCTCGTCCACGGCCCACTCCTGCCCCTCCATGATGAGGGTCTTGAAGCCGCGCTCCTTCTTCATCCAGATGAGCTCCTTGCGCAGCCACATGTTGCTGGAGGAGTTCTTGATGCCCTTCAGGTTCGGGTGCGCCATGATGGTGGCGAACTGGTCGAGGGAGAGGTTGATGTTGTTGTTGGGCGGGCAGTAGTAGTAGTAGACGGGGCGGTCGGCCTTGTCCAGGACGGTCAGGATGGACTTGACGGGGTCGAGGGAGGAGGTGCGCGCGGGGGACATGAAGACGTAGCAGTCGAAGTTGTACTTGGCGTAGTCCTTCATGAGCTGCAGCGAGAGGGGCAGGCTGGTGGCGTTGATGCCGGCCAGGATCTGCATGCGCTTGTTGACGGTGGCGCAGGCGATGTCGACCAGCTCCTCCTTCGTCTTGTTGTCGAAGCTGCCCCATTCGCCCATGGAACCCAGCAGGAAGACGCCGTCCAGGCCATGCTTGATATTGCGCTCAAGGATGTTCCTGACGCCGGCCTTGTCGAGGGAGCCGTCCGCGTTGAGGGGGGTTACGGTTGCGCTGATGACGAGTTTCTTGTCCATTTGCATTTGTTCCTTTGTGTTTTTGGAGGCCGCCGGGAGGCGGCCTTTTGGGGTATTTATCGTCGGGGGCAGTGTCAGTGTTCGCGGAAGAACTTGGAGATGGGCTTCATGTAGGTCTCGGGGTGGTCGTGCTCCTCGAAGTTGATGGATTCGTGGTACATGGCGCCGTTGGCGCCGTAGAAGTTGAAGAAGGCGGCCTGGTCGAGGAGGCTTTCGGGGCTGATCATGCCGGCGCCGTAGTCGACCATCTGCGCCCAGAAGTAGAGCTTCTGGCCGGGGCGCGCATGGCGGCGGAAGGCGGCGGCCTCTCCCGCCGCGAAGAAGGGGCCGACCTTGTTCTGGCCGGAGACGATCGCGTCCACATAGCCGTCCTTCAGATAGCCGGGGATGTCGACGGACATCTTGCCGTAGTTGGCGCCGACCTGGCCGGTGGCGATGCCCCAGAAGCAGACGCCGAGCATCAGCTTCTGGCCGGCCGCGTGGATCAGTTCGGAGGCCTCGTGGATGAGCTGGTCGTAGCCCTCCGCCTTGAGCGCCATCCACTGCCTCTTGGCCTGCGCGTCCTTCTCAAAGTCCACCTTGCGGATGTCGACGCCGTAGCGCTTCTGGTATTCGGCGACGGCGGTGGGGTTGAAGCCGTAGTCGCAGTCGGGGTCGTTGCCGAAGGACCAGCTGTGGGTGCGGTTGCACAGGTAGATGCCGTCGGCCTTGTAGCCGAGCAGCTCCTTGACGAGGGCGAGGCGGTATTCGCGGGCGGCGGGCTCGCTGTAGCTCATGGTGCCCTCCAGCGGCTTGCCTTCGCGGTCGAGCAGCTTGCATTCGGGATGGTCCTCCAGGAACTGGCAGTAGCTGACCTTGCCCCTGTCGGGATGGTTGTAGGCCTCGTCGCAGACCGTCATCCAGATGTAGATCTGAATGCCGTTCCTGCGGGCCTCGCGGACGGCGACCTCCAGCGGGTCGAACTCCGCCAGGATGGACTTCATGCGCTCCTCGACGCGGGATGGCTCGCGTCCCACGAAGCTGGGGTAGACGGTGCCCACCTTGGTGGGGTAGTCCATCTGGCCCATGCAGGAGACGCGCCACAGCACGCCGGTCACGCCGTTGGCCTTGCAGAACTTGAAGTAGTCGGCGATGGCGGCCGCGTCGTAGCGCTTCATCCCCTTGATGTTGTGCCAGTAGTCGACATCGTCGTTGTAGTCCATGTTGCTCCAGAACTCCATGTCGGGGGCGTCGGCGGGGCGCCCCTCCTCGGCGGTCGTCCTCTCCACGGAGAGGTGCCGGAACTCGGCGGCGCCGCCGTTGGCGGCCAGCAGGTTCACGTCCAGCCGCGCGGTCGTCTCGCTGGTGTAGAGGCGCAGCGCGAACTCCTGCCATTGGCCGTTGCCGGTGAAGTCGGGCGTGCTGACCTCGCGGATCCAGCCGCCGTCCTTGGTGCGCATGGTGACGGAGACGTGGGCGGAGGCCGTCCCCTCCAGCCTGACCTGGCCGCGCACCACATGATAGGCGGGCTCCTGGCTGGCGACGGGGCACTGCGCGGTGACGATGAAGGGCTTCGCGTTGACGCCCTGGAGGGTCAGGCGGACGACACCGTCCTGCCGGCTGACGCTGCCGGGCGTCCCTGCGGTCTTGAGTTCCGTCAGGTTCAGCGGCAGCATTTCAAAGGCGCAGGCGCAGGCGGCCAGCAGGAAAAGGAGGATCGAAATGTGTTTCATGGCGTTTTGGGGTGTTTTGGGAGCCAATCGGACAGAAATCTTACTTATGATAATGCCTGAAAGCGGTTTTGCCATTCCGCGCGTGCATTACGCACGCGTACAACCAGCGATTTCAGCTCTTGAAGCGCTTGGCGAGTTCGCCCGCCGTGATGTTGACCATGGTGGGCAGGCCGGCGGGGTCGGCGTAGGGCATGTCGCACTGCAGGAGCCGCCGGATGAGCTGCGACTGCTCCTGCGGCGTCATCTCCGTGTTCCTGCGGATGGCGTGGCGGGCGGCCGTCTGCGCCAGATGCGTGGCGCTCTGTCGGTTGGTGACCGTCTCGCGGCGCAGGTCGGAGAGGATGTCGCGCATCGCGTCGCAGAGGTTGTCGTCCCGCACGTTGGCGGGGACGGCGGTCACGAGGTAGGCGTTGCCGCCGAAGGGCTCGATGGTGTAGCCCAGCGCCTTGAAGGCCTCCAGCTGCCGCGAGAGCAGCCGCGCCTCGTCGGGCGCCAGCTCCAGCGTGACGGGCATGAGGAGCTGCTGCTGCCGCACCTTCTCCGACTTCAGGTTGGCCAGAAGCTCCTCGAAGAGGATGCGCTGGTGGGCGGCATGGATGTTGACCACCACAAGCCCCCCCCGATGCTCCGCCGCCAGATAGCCAGTCCCCACGCGCCCCAACAGCCGGAAGGCGCTGTCTTCTTCCGGCGGGGCTTCAGGAGGAGTCTGTTGCTGAAGGCCTGGCACGTGGGACAAATGGGACTCTGGGGACAGATGGGACGGGCTTCCTTCTGAGGCCCCCGCAAGTCGCAAGTCGTCCGTCGGCCCCGCAAGT
>CACZQQ010000416.1 GCA_902783355.1 uncultured bacterium | reverse complement strand
CGACTTCGCGGAGGGCGACCACGCGGTCTTTCTTGTCCAGCACCGCGTCGGGCGCGGAGAGGCGTTTGCCCGTGTCGTTGGTGTCGGTCAAGGTCAGACGCACGGCGTCCACAAGCATGGGCTTGAAGTCGAGCCGCAGGAAGTTGCGGGCGGTGTCGGCGGCCTTGACGCTGTCGGCCTCCTGGATTTCGCCAAGGGGCAGCCATGTGCCGTTGCAGAAGCCGTGGACGACGAGGCCGCGCGGCGCGGCGTCGCCGCTGGGGTTCTTGGCGGCGTCGGGCGCGCCGCCGTAGATCTGCATCCCGTAGGTCTCTGCGCGCTCCGGCAGCCAGAAGGTGACCGTCGCCCCCATGGGGAGGTTGACCGGCTGCTCCAGATTGCCGTCTGTCAGGAGGAGTTCCTCCCGCGGCGGCCGCCCCTCCAGTTCAATCTTGGCCTTGACGCCGCCCAGGACGCTCTTGCGGCCCCTGATGGCCGGCGGATAGGAGTGGATTTCAATGTCGTCGGCCAGCGCATGGCCCGTCTTGGGGGAGAGGATGAGCATGTCCACGACGGAGGCCTCCTCCACGGACAGGTCCGCGATCTTCTGGTCGTCGATGCGGATGGTGGCGGTCTTGGTGGCGGCCGCGTAGGCGCAGCTGAAGCGGAAGCGTTTGTTCTCCGCCATCGTCATGCGCATGTAGGTGTAGTTGCCGTCGGGGCCGCTGAGGAGGACGGCGCCTTGGCCGGCGCCGATGATGAGGCCGAAGAGGCGCTTCGAGCCGGCCGCGCTGCCCGTCAGGATGACGGTGACGGCGGCCTCGTTGTCCTGCCGCATCAGATCGAAGGCGCATTCCAGATCCTCCTTGGCAGGGTCGATGGGCGCGAAGCGGCCCACGACGTTGGAGCCGCCCGTCAGGGCGAGGGCGGAATCGAAGGCGCCGACCTCCGAATCAGTGAACTTGAGGGAGGCGGCCGGCGCCCACGCACCTGCGGGCTTGCCTTGGTCGAAGAACTCCACCAGATCCGTCGCGGCGGCCGTGAACGACAGAATTGCCCACAAGGCGAAAAGGAAAAGACACTTCATTTCTTTGATTCCCTACAGATGGTTTGGGCGGCCGGCCGCGGGAAGGGGCCGCGTCCGCCCGGTTGACAGAATGACGGTGCGTCCTTCCACAAGATAGCCGCTGCCGATCGCCTGCTCGATGAAGTCCGCCGACAAGGCGTATTTGCCCGTCATTCCGCCGCAAATGCCAACTCTATCGGACAGCGGACCTTTCGACATGACCGGTCCTATGAACCGCCCGACATCCTAATATACCATGTAAAGTCTGTCAAGGGGCGTACGGGGTTTTCTATTGCTCGCAGATTCTTATGCGGGCAGGCGTCAGCCCCAGCAGGAACGGTTCCACCGGAATGGCAGCCACATGCGTGGTGAGCTGCACCTTGCGTTCGCCCCTGTAGAGGAGGAAGGCGCGCGCCTCCGGATAGTCGGAGAGGAAGGCTTCCAGGCCTGCGGCATCCTTGCGTTCGGCGTGGCACGAGTTCTTGACCTCCAGCGCGATGAACTCATTGGCGCCGTAGACGATGAAATCGACTTCAAGTCCATTCTTCGTGCGCCAGAAGAAAAGCTCGTTGGGCGTGTCAAGATAGTCGTTCCATGCGCGAAGATGTTGGTAGACAAGCCCTTCAAGGCAGGCGCCGTCAATTTCGTTCGGATTGTCAAGCGGTCCTTTGGGGCGCAGGGCGCGGAAGACCCCCGTGTCGAAGAAATAGAACTTGTCGTGGCCTATCAATTGCCGCTTCGCCCGCCGTGTGAAGACAGGCAGCCGCGAGGCGATCATCATTTCATCGAGAATGTCGAAATAGGCGTCAATGGTTGAGCGCTTGACGCCTGCCTCGCGGGCAACCGTGCTTATGGAAAGCACGCTGCCGTGCGAGAAGCTGGCCACCTGCAGGAAGCGGGCGAAGGAATCAAGGTTCCGGATGACGCCTTCCGTGGCGATCTCTTCCTCAAGATAGAGGTCAAGGTAGGTTTTCAGCACGTCTTCGCTTTTGCCGTCCGCCGGATAGCGGACCAGAGGGATCATGCCCAGCCTAAGCGCGTCCTCCAGGCGGAAGTCCTCCGCCATTTCCGCGGCGAGGAAGGGATGGCATAGGCGCTTGAGAGCCCTGCCGCCCAGAAGGTCGGCGGAGGCGTTGCGCTTCAGCTTGCGTGCACTTGAGCCCGTCATGATGAAACGCAGGTTGCGCCGTTTGTCCATCTGGTCGTGGATGACATCAAGCACAGACGGCGCCCGCTGGATTTCGTCGATGACCACTGTCGTGTCGTGCGTGTCGAATCCAATATGGTTCCTGAGGCGCTCTGGATATGCCCGCAATTCACGGCGCAACGCCGTGTCAAGCAAAGAAATACGTATGGCCTGCGGAAAGCGCTCCTCAAGCCACATCGTCTTTCCCGTGCCGCGCGGTCCGAACAGGAAGTAGCTTCCTGGCACATCTTTCAGCAGGCGTATTCTGGGCGTCATGACACGTACTATAACCGCATTGCCCCATTCTTTCCAGCATATTTTCCATTCTTTCCGTAAAAAATGCGGCGGATTTTACGGAATCAATGGAAAAAACGCCGCGCATGGGCAATGGCTGCCACCTTTCCGGCCTGTGCTGGCGGCGCAAGCCCGCCGAGGCGCCGCCGTTACGCCTTGCCGAGGCGCTGGCCGGCGTATTTCTTCTCGCGGATGGGCTGCCACCACCAGGCGTTGTCCAGATACCATTGGACGGTGCGGCGGATGCCCGTGTCGAAGTTCTCCTCGGGGCGCCAGCCCAGCTCGTTGCGCAGCACCTCCGCCAGCATGTAGGCGCCTGTCGTCATGCCGGAATTCTCATAGCCGTATTGATCCGCCAGACTTGTCCCGTCGACTTTCGTCTGCGGCTCCTCCTCCGCCTCGGCAAAGAAGCCGTCCGTCGCCGGCCTGCCAGTCGCCTTGTCCAGCTTGGAGAACATAAGTCCCGTGGCCGGATCGCGGAACCTCTCTTCGAATTCTTCAACAAGCATTCCGAAACACCCTTTCCCTTATTCCTTATTGTTAATAGGAGGACGGACGATGCCGTCGTCAAGCGGATTGTCCTCCCGTCTTGCCAAATCGCGGAACATCCGCCGCAAGTCCCTGACGCCTCCGATGGAAAACCAGACCGTGCTGATGGCGGCGAGGATTGTCGGAACGACAAGATTGACAATGAGATAGAAATTGCTCCAATAGGCCAGCGGCCATCTGGAGAAGTGGTTCCAGACCACGACGCCGACGAAGCACATGCCGAAGGAATAGATGAACGAATAGCCGAAGACGCTCCAGGCAATCACCTTGTCCCATTTCGTGTATTCGCTGTCGATGCCGACCACGTCGTTCAACAGCCGCAGGAGGCGGCGCCGCGGCTTGTCGCTGCCGCCTTGGGCGGCCGCCGCCGGCACGCGGTGCAGCATGGCGTCCAAATCAAAGGGACGCTTCAGCGTCAGCAGGGAGACGCCGATGTAGAGCACCACGCCGAGGACCATGGAAATGAAGAAGAGTTCGTTGGAAT
>CACZQQ010000415.1 GCA_902783355.1 uncultured bacterium | reverse complement strand
CGAGATGGTCGGTCCCATCCACTGCGGCATGAACACGGGCGACAAGCCCATCGTCCTCGACATGTTCTACCTCACGCAGGAGGGAACCCCTCTTGCTGTGCAGCATCCCGAAATCCAGAAGCCGATGGAATAACCAGAACCGCCGTTCACGTACCCGCTGTTCCACCTGCATTTGGGGCTGTTGGAGGTCGGGTTTGGGGAAATATGCCATAAACTTAAAGAGATTAAGAAGATAGGCATGCTACTTGGAATCGGTAATAAAGAATCCTCAAATTGAAATTCAACCCCAAAACAATTTCACTGATGAACCAGAGACAAGACCTTCTCAAGCGGATTGAGGCCCTGGAGGTGTCCAGGAAGCTGATCGACGACGAAATCGCCAAGGCAAAGGCTTCGCTGGAGCAAATTGAAGCCAAGCAGCAAGCCGCCTGGGAAGAGAACTCCTTTGCCCAAGAGAAGACGACCAAGGCTCTTGCGGAATATTGCCGGTCTCTTGGCTATTTCATTGTCAAATGCCAGAAAAATGAACCGGCTTCCAAATTCTACAACATCGCCAAGACAATTTTGAGGCGGCGTGAAGACGCCGTGCCTTTCATGAAGGAATTGTTCAAGCATGGCGACAAGAAGGAATTCCAGTATTCCATTGCCGGGCTGCCCGTCGAGCGCAGGACGGATCTGCTCAACATCTGCAACCAGATGCAGGCAAACGGCTGGCTGACGTTTGCCAGGGAGAAGTCGGAGCTGCGTGTCACTTCGTCCTTCCCGAAGTCGAACAGGAATTTTCTCAACGGCGGCTGGGCGGAGGAGGCCAACAGATACCTTGTCAACAAGGTGTTGGTCCAATATGCAGGAAGCCACAAACTGAAGTACAAGGTGTTCTGGGATGTGCGCCTGAAGCTGATCGACAACGACAAGGACAATCCCAATGACATGCAGCTTGACCTTGTTGCCCAAATCAACGACATCTTCTATGTTTTCGAGACGAAATCGGGCGTGCTTGGCATCCAGAAATGGGTCGAAAGGGCGGAAATCTTCAACCAAAATCGCAACAGGTTCCTGACCTGCTGCATGGATTCCTCCATCAAAGCCACCCTCTTCCAGCCCTACCGTCTGCTTTGCCTGGAGAAGCTGGAGGAGCAGTTGAAGGCGCTCCTTGACCGCGATTTCCCCCCGTCGGAGCAGTAGGGCTGGACGGGCCGCAAAGAAAAGGCAAAGATGTCTTTCTTGTGATGTGAATATGTGCTGATTGGGGGCGGGGCGTCTTGCCGTTGGCGGAGGGCACCGGCTCCCTGTTTCGGCGGGAAAGGGGGCGGTTGGGCGCATAAGGCGCCTTCGTGGATTTATAGTACGCGTGTTCCCGCGCCCATGCGCGGAAAGGCCCCACGCCTGCCTGTGGGGCGCAAGTCATCCCCAACCGAGTCCTCCCATGTCCGACCTCAACGCCGAAGCCCTCGCATACCATGCCTCGCCGGTTCCCGGCAAGCTCTCCCTCAAGTGCACGAAGCCCTGCGCCACGCAGCACGACCTCTCGCTGGCCTACACGCCGGGCGTCGCCAAGCCCTGCCTCGAAATCCAGGCCCATCCGGAGGACATCTACAAGTACACGGGGCGCGGCAACAGCGTGGCGGTCGTCTCGGACGGCACGGCGGTGTTGGGGCTGGGCAACATCGGACCGGGGGCCGGCATGCCCGTCATGGAAGGCAAGTGCGTCCTCTTCAAGCGCTTCGCGGACATCGACGCGGTGCCGCTGTGCCTCTCCAAATGCGCCGGCGCCGACGGGCGGACCGACGCGAAGAAGCTGATTTCGGTCATCGAGACGCTGGAGCCCTCCTTCGGCGGCATCAACCTGGAGGACATCGCGGCCCCCGCCTGCTTCGAGGTGGAGACCACCCTGAAGGAGCGCATGGGCATCCCCGTCTTCCACGACGACCAGCACGGCACCGCCATCATCTCGCTGGCCGCCCTCTACAACGCCGCCAAGCTGACCGGCCGCCGCCTGGAGGAGATGAAGGTCGTCGCCAACGGCGCGGGCGCGGCTGGCCTCTCCTGCATCGAGTTCTACATCACCGCCGGCGTCCGCCGCGAGAACGTGGTCGTCTGCGATTCGAGGGGGGTCATCACGAAGGCGACCGCCTCCAATCCCGCCAAGGCCGCCGTCGCCACCAGCCGGACGGACATCCGCACGCTGGCGGACGCGGTGCGCGGCGCCGACCTCTTCCTCGGCTGCTCCGTCGCCAACTGTCTGACCGCCGAGATGGTCAAGAGCATGGCGAAGGACCCCATCATCTTCGCCATGGCGAACCCCACGCCCGAGATCGACCCGGGCGAGGCGTGGCGGGCGGGCGCCGCCGTCGTGGGCACCGGCCGCACCGACTACCCTAACCAGATCAACAACGTCCTCGGCTTCCCGGGCATCTTCCGCGGCGCCTTGGACTGCCGCGCCCGCACCATCACCGAGGGCATGCAGCTGGCCGCCTCCAGGGCGCTGGCCGAGCTGGCCGAGCTGCCCGTGGAAGGCGCGCTGCGCAAGGGGCTCGAGGCCGCCTATCCGCAGGACGCCGCCAGCGGCCTCTTCGACGGCGCGAACCCCCTCAAGCGCACCTACGTCATCCCCAAGCCCTTCGACCCGCGCGTCGTGCCGCATGTGGCGCGCTACGTGGTGGAGGCCGCCCAGGCGGAGGGCGTCGCGCAGCTGGCCGTCGCCGACCTGGACGCCTACGAGGCCGCCGTCGCCGCCCGCATCCAGGCATAGCCAACCTTTCTTTCAAGAGAGCAAATCCAAACCATAGGAACGAACGCCATGATTGACATCAAGATTCTCCGCGAGAACCCGGAACTGATCAAGGACAATGCGCGGAAGCGCGGGGCCGACGTGGACATCGACCGCATCGTCGAACTTGACAAGACCTACCTGAACCTCGTGCACGAGACGGAAGACCTGCGTGCGGAGCGCAATCGCCTCTCGAAGGAGTGCCAGACGAATCCGGCGGCCCGCGAGCGCGTCAAGGCCATCAAGCAGGAGCTGCAGGAGAAGGAGCGCCTCCAGGAGGAGGCCAAGGCGCAGGTGGACCAGCTCCTGACGTGGCTGCCCAACTTCCTCTCCCCCGAGGCCCCCGCCGGCGAGACCGACGCGGACAACGTGGCCATCAAGTTCGTGGGCGAGAAGCCCGTCTTCAACTTCCAGCCGCGCGACCACCAGGCCATCGGCGAGATCCTCGGCATCATCGACACGCAGCGCGGCGCCAAGGTCGCCCAGACGGGCTTCTACTACTGGGTCGGCAAGGGCGCGCAGCTGACGCAGGCCATGTACTTCTGGGCGCAGCAGGAGCTTGTGAAGCGCGGCTTCACCATGATGATGTCCCCCTGCGCCGCCAAGGCCCGCACCCTCTTCGGCACGGGCTACCTCCCCTTCTTCAAGGACCAGATCTACAAGCTGGAGAACGAGGACCTGGCGCTCATCGGCACCGCCGAACAGACGCTCGTCGGCTACCATGCGGACGAGGTCATGGACGCCTCCGAGCTGCCCTGCCGCCTGACCGCCTACACGCCCTGCTTCCGCACCGAGGCCGGCTCCTACGGCAAGGAGTCCCGCGGCATCTTCCGCGTCCACCAGTTCCACAAGGTCGAACAGATCATCTTCTGCCTGCCGGACGATTCGCCCAAGTGCCACGAGGAGTGCCTCGCCAACGAGGAGTATCTCATCCAGTCGCTGGGCATTCCCTACCGCGTGGTGAACGTCTGCGTCGGCGACCTGGGCGCGCCCGCCTACAAGAAGTACGACACGGAGGGCTGGTTCCCCGGCTACAACGGCTACCGCGAGCTGACCAGCAACTCCAACCTGACCGAATTCCAGTCCCGCCGCCTCAACATCCGCTACAAGGACGCCGACGGCAACAAGGGCTTCGTGCACACCATCTCCGCCACCGGCCTCACCGACCGCGCCGTCTGCGCCATCCTTGAGAACAACCAGCGCGAGGACGGCTCCGTCGTGGTCCCCGAGGTGCTTCGCCCCTACACGGGATTCGACGTCATCGAGCCGCCCAAGAAGTAGGCCGACGGTCGGATGCATCTGCGCCTTGCCAACCAGCGCTACGCCTGCCAGCAGTGCGGACGGTGCTGCCGCGCTTTCCGCCCTGCGCTGACGCCGCTGGAGGTCGAGGCCATCGCGAAGCTGCCCTGGCGGGGCGGGCCGCCCACGCGCGATTTCTACACCGTCTTCCAGGGCAGGCCCCTTCTGCGCAAGGAGGCCGACGGGCGCTGCGTCTATCTGGACGGCGACAACCGCTGCCGGATGCACGCGGCCTTCGGCCCCAAGTGCAAGGCGCTTTCGTGCCGCGCCTATCCCTTCGAGCTGTTGGCCACCTTTCCGGGCGAGGTCTCCGTGGCCGCGCGCTACGACTGCCCCGCGGTCTCGGCCGGGCAGGGCGAGAAGCTCACGGCGATGCGCGGCGAGCTGGAGGAGCTGGCGGCCGATCCGCAGCTCCATCTGGGGCATGGCTTCAGCGAGCGCGAACTTGACGGGCTTTCGCGGGAGGCCGTCGAGGCCATCGCCGCCGCCTGCGCGGAGGCGGTCTCCATGCCTTCAGGCGGCGCGCCCGCCATGGAGCGGCTGGCGGTCGCCCTGGAGAAGCTGGGGCGTGCCTTCGTCAACGACATCCCGACCCTGAAGGAGGTCCTGCCCTCCATGCAGGCCAAGGCCCTCCGCCAGGCGCAGGAGGCGCCGGAGCCTCTGGGAGCCACCTGGCCGCAGCGCACCGCCCTCCGCAAGGAACTCGTCTACTATCTGCGGCGCGACGAGAGTCTGGAGGACTTCGGGCTGCGTACGCGCCTCCGCCTGGCCGCCGCCACCGCCAGCGTCTATTTCGGCGGCGGCACGGCCCGCGCCTTCAGCGCCGAGCATCCCGCAATCCCCCTGCGGCAGGCGCGCCTCTTCGACGAAAGGCGCTGGCCCGCCCCGCCGTCCGCCGCCATGGCCCCCTATCATATATTTGTACGTACGCGTCTGGAGAGTCTCCAGTTCTTCGGCCGCGCCTACCATGGCGAGCCTTTCTTCAAGGGGCTTCTCGCGCTGGCGGCCACGTGGCGCATCGCCACGCTTCTGGCGCGCCTCCATGCGGCGGGGAATAATATGCAAGTTATTGATATTCAAGATGTTACATATGCACGTGATGTCGTTGACCACTGCTT
>CACZQQ010000414.1 GCA_902783355.1 uncultured bacterium | reverse complement strand
TTCCGCCCAGGGCAAAGGAATCCCTTCAGTGCAGCATGAGCATATCGGACATTTTTTCAGAACTCGGCGAGCCATTTGCCGCCGGATTGTTTGAGGAGCCGGCGGCAACCTATCAGGCGCGTTTCTCAAGGGCCTTCAAGCGTGTCATTGATGCGCAGGAGGCACCAGACTACAGCGGCGGCCAGCTGTATCCCGCCTGTCCGCCGCTGTGGAACGCCCCGGACCGCCAATGCGGCTACCACTATTCCCATACCCTCTATTGCCATGCGAATGAGCTGCAAGACAAGGTCGCGAAGCATTTCGACGGCCTTCTGGAATCGTGCGAAAGCCAGAGTGAAAGGCAGCGGGTGGAGGCGGAGCGCATAGCCGTCGCGCATGCCGTGGAGGAACTGGATTTTCTGGCGAACCACAATCCAATCCTGCCGCGCTTCAACGTCGGGGGAAGGGGGTGGACGCATGGTGTCATGGATTTCGAATCCGCCTTGGCGGAGGGGCTTGAGGGAATACGGAAAAGGATGGACAGGCAGGCGAAGGACGCCCCGGGCTTCCATGCGGCGGAGCGCGAAGTGCTGGACGCGCTGGAAGGATTTGTCGGCCGCTGCCGGAGGAAACTCTCCGAGGCGGATGCGCCCGCCACCCTGCAGAAAGCCTTCGCGCAAGTTCCGACCAAGGGGGCGCGGAACTTTTACGAGGCGATGCTTGCCTACAACCTCTTCTGGTATTTCGAGGGGGGTGATTCGGCGGGGCAGATCGACCGGATCCTGGCCCCCTATCTGGCCGAGACGGACGCCCCGGAACCTTTGTTCAGGGAGTTCTGGCAACATTTCGACATCTGCAACGGCTGGCATGTCATCCTGGACTGCAAATCACCTCTGGCAGTCGCCGCAATCAAGGCACAGCGCGGCATCCGCAGGCCAAATTCAGGCCTCTTCATCGACGACGATGCCTCCGACGAAATCCTGGACGCGGTCTTCGACAACTGGGCGGCGGGGACGCCGTGCCCGTCACTGTATTCGAGAGGGAACTACCTCACCGGCGGCGGCAGGGCGTTCGGCCTGTCGGCGGCGGACCGGGACAAGCTGTGCTTTGGAGGCTGCACGGAACTGATGGTGCAGGGACGTTCGCATGTCGGCTCAATCGAGGCGGGCCTCAATGTGCTGGAAGTGCTGTCAATGACGCGGCCCGAGGCATTCACGTCATACGAGACCTTCAGGGAGAGCCTGTGCGGGACGCTGGACAGGAAGCTCGACGAGGTCTGCGAATGCGCCGTCGCCTATCGTCGTTTCATCGCAAGGTGGAGGCCGAACCCGCTGCGGACCCTCTTCTATCGCGACTGCCTTGAGAACTCGCGCGACTTCAACGACTTCGGCGCACGCTACAACGCCAGCGTCATCAATGTCGCCGGCCTGACGAACCTCGTCAATTCCATGGTCGCGTTGAGACGCGCATACGACGGCAGGCTGTCGGTGGACGCCCCCGGCCTGATGAGGCAGCTTGAGCGGAACTATCCGGAGCCGGCACTGCGGCGGGAACTGCTGTCGCTGCCCAAATTCGGCAATGGCGACGTGGAGGCGGACGAAGTCGCAAAGGAGCTGTCGGAGCGTGTCTTCAGGCGCATCCGCCGCCATTCCACGCCTGAGCTGGCGATGCTGCCTTCCGTGATCATGTTCACGATCTACGCCGACATGGGCGCCGGTCTGCCCGCGACCGCCGACGGCAGGCGCGCAGGAGAGGCGGTGGCGGATTCCTTCGGGGCGATGCAGGGGACGAACACGGAGGGGCCGACGGCATTGCTGCGCTCCGCCTCGACGCCGGACCAGGCCGAGGCCATCGGAACCGCGGTGCTCAACATCCGCCTCGCCAAGTCCCTGCTGGCCAGCCAGGAATCCAGACAAAAGGTCAAGGCGCTGGTCATGGCCTATTTCAGGCGTGGCGGCCTGCAGTTCCAGGCCACCGTGGCGGACAAGGAGACCCTTCGGAAGGCGTTGGAACAGCCGGACAGGTATCCGGAACTGGTGGTGCGCATTGGCGGATACAGCGAATATTTCCAGAGGCTCGACCATGCCCTGCAGGCGGAGGTCGTAAAACGCACGGAAATGCTATAAGTCCCCCAGCGCACCACCCAATTGTATTTTCTCCACTTGCATCAAGCGATTTAGGGTTATATTATGTCACTTTACGTCCCGCTTCCGGGAAGGCGCCGTCGGAGGAGAGGGACTTTTCATGATTCGGCGCGAGAGACCGTAAACCCCAACAACAACCAAAACCCCAATGAGTAACATTGACCTCGAGAACCTCCCGTCCATGGAGGAACTGCTGAACGAAGCCGACAAGGCCCGCCCCGAACTGAAGGAAGGCCAGATCTACAGCGGCAAGATCGTCTCCAAGAACGAGAACGGCATCATGGTGGACGTCGGCGGCAAGGCCGAAAGCTTCGTCGACCGCACCGAACTCAAGAAGTTCGACGAGATCCAGGTCGGCGATTCCATCGACGTCTATCTGGAGAACCCCGAAGGCGAGAACAGCACCCCGAAGGTCAGCGTGCATAAGGCCGAGGTCCAGAAGGCCTGGAACGACATCGTCAACAACCACCAGGAAGGCTCCGTCATCAAGGGCACCGTGACCAGCAAGGTCAAGGGCGGCCTGGTGGTGGACTGCGGCGTCGAGGCCTTCCTGCCCGGCTCCCAGGTGGACCTGGGCGGCGGCTCCCGCAACCTCGACGACTACGTCGGCAAGGAGTTGGAGTTCAAGATCCTCAAGATCAACACCGACCGCCAGAACATCGTCCTCTCCCGCCGCGAGCTGCTGGAGGAGGAGCGCACCAAGATGCGCGCCAAGCTGCTGGAGGAGCTCCAGCCCGGCCAGATCCGCAAGGGCATCGTGAAGAACATCACCGACTTCGGCGCCTTCGTGGACCTCAACGGCATGGACGGCCTGCTCCACATCACGGACATGAGCTGGGGCCGCGTCACCGATCCGCACACCATCGTCCACAAGGACCAGGAGCTGGAAGTCATGATCCTGGAGGTCGACAAGGAGCGCCAGCGCGTCTCCCTGGGCCTCAAGCAGAAGGAAGGCAATCCGTGGGACACCGCCGAGGTCAAGTACCCGCAGGGCTCCAAGGTCC
>CACZQQ010000413.1 GCA_902783355.1 uncultured bacterium | reverse complement strand
GCGTTGCCGGCGATCTCCGCCTGCAGCATGAAGCGGAGGGGCTGTGTGCAGTCGAAGTGGGCCGCCCAGTCGCGGGGGGCGGGGGCGAGGGAGAATTCGCCCGCGAAGCGGCCGTGCTCGTCGGTGGCGGCCTGGAGGGTCTGGACGGTGGCGGGTTCCGCCTCCGCCACGCCGCAGAAGGCGTAGTCGCGGTAGGCCTCGGGCGCCTGGAAGTCGCCCCAGCCGACGTTGAGGGTCAGCTTCACCTTGGCCTGGCTGACCGGCTGGCCGAAATAGTAGGCGGCGCTGCCGCTGTACTTGAGCCCCTCCTCGAAGGGCTCCATGTCCACCTTCCCCTCGATCTGGTCGGGCGTGAATTCCGAGACAAGGAAGGAGGAGGTTGCATACACGGGGGCGCTGTCGCCGCCCGCCGCCCGCAGCACGATGGTGTAGCTGCCCAGAAGGGCGCCTGCGGGAATCTTGAAGGTGGCCTGGACCAGGCCGCAGGCGTCGCTGCGCACCGACTGGGACGACATCTCGCGCATGGAGAGGTCCATCAGCGCCAGCTCGAGCGGGACGCCCTCCAGGGCGGCGCCGTCCTCCTGCCGCCGCAGGGCCGCGGTGGCCTGGATCTGCTCGCCGGGGCGGCAGATGTCGCGGTCGGTGAAGAGGGTGTTCAGGGGGATTGCGCTCTCCGCGCGGCTGCCATAGTTCTCCCATCGCAGGAAGGCGATGTCGCCGTCCTGCGGATTGCGGGCCAGCAGCAGGGCCTGCCAGTCGCCGCCGTCCTCAAGGCGCGGCTTCTGGAGGCGGCAGACGCCTTCTTTGTCGGTGACGCCGCTCCACAGCAGTTGCTCCTTGCCGCTGTAGATTTCGAGGCGGACGCCGGCGACGGGCTGGCCTGGGTCGCTGAGGCGGCGCACCTGGATGGCGTATTCGTCGCCGCAGGTGCTCACGAAGAGCCCCATGTCGGTGATGACGACGAGGCGCGTGGCGCGTTCGCGTCCGTTGTAGTATCTCTGGAAGTCGTAGGAGTAGTCCTTGGTGAAGTAGCGGCTGGAGAGCAGGTAGAAGCCGGGGCGGTTGCGTGGGATTCCGGCCTCTTCCAGGTCAAGCGCGCAGGCGGTCTGCCTGTTGCGCGGCGTCTTCAGGGTCAGTTTCGTGGTCTTGATCTCGCGGAAGCAGTTCGCCCCATCGAAGTCGTATCCGCCGTTCTTGGTGAGAAAGTTGACGATGCGGTTGGGGTAGGCTTCGGCCACGCTGACCTCGACTTCGGTGTTCAGGTTGACGGAGGTGAGGGGCAGTTCCCAGACGGGGGCGTGAAGCGGGAAGAAGCTGCCGTTGGAGGCGAACTTGAAGGAGGAGGGCAGGTCGGGCGTGATGAACGACAGCGACATGTCGTATTCAAGCGAATCTTCGGCCCCCGGAATCGGAAAGCCCTTCTTGAAGGTGACGGTGTAGCAGGTCGTCGGCTTGCGCGGCGTCAATGTGTTGATATATAATTCTCTGGAATAGAGATTGATGGAGAATTTCGTCTCCGGCGAAATGGTGATGAGGGACTTGAGGGTCTCCGCATCGGCTTTCATCTCCGCATTGGTCAACGTCCGCGAGAAGTCGAATTGGAAGGTGTCGTTGCCATAGAGCGCGCCGCCTTTGAGGCGCAACGGCTCGCGGTCGGCGGCCGTGCAGGGCAGGTTGCCGAGGAGGATGAGGAGGAAGATGGAAGAGAGCAGGAGTCGGGCGGAGAAGAGGCGGCGCAGAGGCAATAGTCTGGAAGTCATTGGGTTGGGGACATGAGAGGTAGGCGGACGACAGGTTGAGAGGGCTTGGGCACGGGGTGGGTCGGTTCGCAGAAGGCAGGAAGGCGTGGAGACGGTGGGATAAATATCAGCCGGGCAGAACGTTGTGTGGGATAGGCTCAGCCGGCCATGCCGCCGCGGAAGGCAGGTGGGGAGGCCCTTCGCGTAAGCAGACATACCATAACACGTCAAATGAAAAGGGAAGCCCAAAACAGAAAGATTTTTGATAATATTTATAATTTACTTAATATTAACTAGTTATGGATTCTCCAGCCCGCACCCCGCCAAAGAGTGCGCGCCCATGGGGAAGCAAAAACCTTGCATAGGGATTATATTGCGCAAGAAACGTTTTTCCGCGCCGAAAGCGGCGCGGGTCAAGTTGATTGCGCGTTGGGTGCGCAGGGCGAAAAGCCCTGCGGCGCCGTAAGGCGCACTCCCAACTTGAGCAGGCGCCACTTTGGCGCCTGCAAACGCGGCGCAAAAAATCCGCAGCCCGCGCCTGCCGAAGTGGCGCAAGAAACCAGAATAGAAGGAGTTACCCATGACCAAGCCCAGAGAACTCGCGCGTGCCCGCTTTGGGGACATGACGGCGCTTTGGTATGAACACGTCGGCCGCACCATCATGTTCGCGCTGGCGCCCACGGCGCGCCTGCGCGACTTCGCCGACCACCGCGAGTATCTCTCCATCGACGACGCGGCGCACAAGGGCAATGCCATGCTCTCCAAGGCCACGCACGGCGGTCATGCCATCCAGCCGGAGAGCTGCCTCCAGCTCAAATACGCCCTGCCGGCGGGACAGCCGTCGGAGGGCGGCAGCTTCACGCCGGGGCTGACTTGCCGCAACACGCGCTGCAATGGCCGCATGGCCTTCCAGAGCCTTGACATTGCTCCCGACGGCAGCGGCGCCGTGCTGTGCTTCCGCGATGCGGCCAATGGCCTGGAGGCGCGGCAGGCCTATACTTATTCCGCTGGCGACAAGTGGATTGTCGTCAATACGACTGTGGCCAATACAGGGGACGCGCCAGTCACATTGGACTACCTGGCCTCCTTCAGCCTGGGGATGCTCTCCCCCTTCCAGCCGGACGCAGGGGCCGACTGCTACAGCGTCATGCAGTGGCACGCCGCGTGGTCGGGCGAGGGGCGTCTGGAGGAGCGCGCCATCGAAGAGGCGGGGCTTGAGCAGTCGTGGAACTCCTTCGGCGTGCGCCTCAGCCGCATTGCCAGCGCCTCCTCCCGCCCCGTCTGCAACTACTTCCCGCAGATGGGCTTCGCGGACAACAAGGCGGGCGTCGTCTGGGGCGCTTCCCTGGAGGCTTTCGGGCCGTGGCAGATGCAGCTTTTCCGCATCGGCGACAGCCTCTGCCTGGACGGCGGCCTGCCGGACCGCACCTGCAATGGGTGGCGCAAGACGCTCCAGCCGGGCGAGAGCCTCGCGGGCATTCCCGCCGCCGTGACATGCGCCTCCGTGGCGGCGGGCGAGACCGCCGCCGAGACCCTCTGCAACCGCCTCGCCCCCTTCTGCGGAACCACGCCGGAGAACATTCCGCCGGCGGACGCCGACGTGCCCGCCCTCTTCAACGACTGGTGCAAGACATGGGGGAAGCCCTACCGCGACAACCTGCGGCCCGTCGTGCAGACCCTCAAGGACAGCGGCGTCGCCTATCTGAACATGGATTTCGGCTGGTTCCAGAGCAGCGACTTCTGCTCCGCCGTGCCGGAAGGCGTCCACAACCCCGACATCGGCGACTGGCTGCCCTATCCGGCAGGGGAGAAGTATCCCGACGGCTTTGCGGCCTGGTGCGCCGAAATCCGCCAGGCCGGCCTCATCCCCGGCGTCTGGTTCGAGTTCGAGGCCGCCGTCAAATCCTCCGTCGTCTTCAAGGAGCATCCCGACTGGTTCCTGACGCGGGACGGGTTGCCCATCAACGATGGCCTGCGCTTCTTCCCCGACTTCCGCAGGCCCGAGGTCGTCGCCTTCTATCGCGAGCGTGTCATTAACTTCTTGCGTTCCAATAAGATAGGATATATGAAGGTGGACTACAACGGCCATCTTGAAGGCGCCTGTGACGGGCCTGCCGCCTCCCAGGCGGAGAACTTCCGCGTGGCGCTGGAGGCGGCCGTCGGCTTCTACCGCCTCATCCGCCGCGAACTGCCGGAGCTCACGCTGGAGATCTGCGCCTCCGGCGGCCAGCGCGCCAGCGCCGGCTGGATGCGCCTTGGCTCGCTTGCCTCCACCAGCGACGCCCACGAAGGCGTCGAAATCCCCCTCGTCGCCGCCGACACCGCCATGCTTGTCGCCGCCCGCAACAACCAGATCTGGGCGACCCTCCACGACTGGGACGACGAAAACCGCCTCCTCTACTCCCTGGCGGCCGGCTGCATAGGCCGCCTCTGCCTCTCCGGCGACGTGGACAAGCTCTCCGCGCCGCAGCTGTCGCTCATGAAGGCCGCGCTGGCCTACTACGACGCCTGCAAGCCGCTCGTCAAGGACGGCGACTCCCTCCTGCGGCGCCAGCTGAAGAGCCGCTCCTACATCACGCCGAAGGGCAGCCAGCTCTACATGCGCCGCGTCGCCGACGGCCGCCGCCTTGCCGCCGTCCTGCACAATTTCGGCGAGGGCGACCCCGCCACCCGATGGATTGTCCCCGGCCAGTGGCGGCTCCAGGAGGGCGCGCCGCGGCTGATGCCGACAGGCGCCGCCGCCGCCGCGGAGGCGCTGCCCGACGGCACGACCGCCCTCTCCTTCGCGGGCATGCCCGCCTTCTCCGCCGCCGCCGTCTTCCTTGTACATATATAGTACAATAGGAATAGGGCACAGTTGAACCGAAGGATCAAACGGTAAAAGCCATGTCATTTCTGAAGAATCCACTCTCCGCGTTGACGAAGGACAAGGAAGAGCAGCGCAACATGGCGCTGCTGGGGAGCCGCAACGTCCTGCGCCGCGCCAGCTTGCCGCTGACAAGCGGTGACATCGTGACGCCCCTGAACGTCGCGGTGGGCGTGAAGCCCGCCACATTGGCGGTCTGGGGCATCCCCGGCCAGATTCTCGGCTTCTTCATCCCCTTCCTGTGCGCCGCCTACGGCGACCGCGTCTCCAACCGCGTCAGGGCCTGCGTGCTGCTGACGCTGGCGGGGCTGATGCTGCCCGCCTGCTATCTGGTCATCACGCTGGGGCCGGAGCGCCTGCGGACATTGACGGCCTACATGCTCATCACGACCGTCGTCGGGATTGTCTACAGCGTCTTCAGCCGCTTCTTCGCGGTGGTCGAGGCGACAATGGAGGCGCGCGCCATCCACAACGAGGTGCGCGGCCGCTTCTGGAGCATCTTCGGCATCATCTCCGGCCTGGTGGGCATCGGCATCGGCTTCGTCACCGCCTTCCTGCTGAAATACGCGGGGGCGCGCTACGGCCTGGCCCTGAGCTGCGCCGCCGGCGCCCTGCTGATTGTCGTCTGCGCCTTCCTGATGTCGCGCATCCGCGAGCTGCCCGACCTGGTGGGCAAGGTCATTCCGAAGAAGGAGAAGCCGCCCATCTTCCAGAGCCTGAAGGAGGTCGTCTGCCTCAAGCAGTTCCGCATCCTCATGCCCGCCAACTTCCTGCGCGGCATGGGCAACGGCTTCGGCGGCTATGTCCTCCTGCTGGCGATTCCGCGCATGAACCTGCCGGACGAATACGCCGGCTACACGACCATCATCGGCCAGGTCGCCGTCTTCGTCTCATACATCATTCTCGGGCTGACGATGGACCGCTTCGGCGCGGGCGTCGTCCTGCCGATCACAGAGGTGCTCATGTCCGTCGGCATCATGATGTCGGTCATCACCTGCAACCCGCTGGTCTTCCTGGGGGCCCTCTTCCTCTGGCGCGTCATGTCGGCGGTGGAGGAATCCGCCGTGCCGCTGGCCCACTTCGACGTGGTGCCCGTGGAGGTCTTCGGCGCCTTCAGCGCCGTGCGCCTCGGCCTCCTGAACATCACAGGCGCCCTGTCGGGGACGATCATGGGCATCTGCCTGCATTATTTCGCCCCCGCCTACGTCGCCGCCTACTGCTGCCTCATGAAGCTGGCCTGCGGCGTCATGTTCAGCTACGGCGTCTTCGCCGCCACGCGCCATGTCAAGGAGCAGCGGAAAGCGGCCGAATAGCCCTGCATGAGACGCATCTTCTGCGCCATCCTCGCCCTCCTGACGGGGCTCTGCCTCTTCAAGCCGCAAATGCTTTGCGCGGAAGAGGAAGCCGCCCCGCAGGCATCGCCGCTGCTGGTGCAGGAGCTGAAGGTGGACGGCACGGAGGGGCAGCGCGCCTCCGTCCTCTACGAGGTCTGCCTTCCGGAGGCCGTCAAGGGGTACCGTATCCTGGACGCCAGCGGCGCTCTTGCGCGCGCCTCCACCATCAGCCGCCGCGGCTCCCAGGTGCTCATCCACTTCAACGCCTATCCAGGCGAGACGGTCCGGCTGGAGGCTCTCGGCGAGACGGTCCGCAACACGCCCGCCGTGCTGCGCAACGGCCTTCTGCGCAGCGTTAAGCCCTACGGCGGCAAGGAGGTGCAGACCGTCACCGACTTCTGGGCGCAATGGCGCGCCGGCGGCACGGAACGCACCCGCGTGGAAAGCCAGGTCTTCTCCGGCGCAAACCCCTTCGGCCCCAACCGCAACGCCCTCACCGTCTTCAACGGATTCATCAATATCGCGGAGCACGGCCTCTATGTCTTCGTCACCGCCTCCACGGACGCCTCCTTCCTGCTGATTGACGGCAAGGTCGTCGCCGCCGCGCCCGGCCGGCACGACGTCTATTCCACCCTGCGCGGACAGCGGCAGGGCGCCGTCCAGCTGGCCAAGGGCGAACACGCCTTCACCTACTGCCATGCCAACAGCCGCGACGACTTCTTCGCCATCGCCGCCATCCGTGTCGGCGAACAGCGCATGGAGGTCCTGCCGCCCAGCGCCTTCACCCCCTTCCTTGGGGTCAGCGCCAAGACGGTTGTCGGCGAACCGCCGCCCGCCTGGAGGCACACCGCCACCCTTGAAATCGACGGGCGGCAGCTGCGCGAGGTCATTCTGGGAGACGGGCGCCGCCTCTTCTTCTACGACGACAAGATGAAGCGCCTGGGGGACTACATGGTGGTCTGCGACTGGGACCCTGCGCCGATGCCGCTGAAGCCCGCCATGCAGAACGCGCTGATTGCGGCGGCCTGCCAGGCGGCCAAGGAGGAGGCCCCCACGCCGGAGGGGTGCCGCTTTCTGGCGGCCGCGCTGGTCGCCTACGACATGGAGAAGCCCGCCCTCCAGTTCCTGCGCGACATGGCGGCCAACGCCAGCCTGGAGGACGGCGCCGCCATGCGCCTCTGCCGGCGGATGCTGACGGAGCGCCTTTGCGGCGCGGGTGAGCGCTTCCAAGAGGCCGCCGACATCTGGCGCCTCTATGCGCAGGCGCGCGGAAAGGCCTTCGCCGTCGAATACGCGCGCGTGCTCTTCTATGCTCTGGAGGACGCAGGGGGCGCGGCCGCGGCGCTGTCGGAGATGGTGGCGGAGACGCTTACGCCGCCCGCCCTGCAGCGCCTCCGCGTCCTGGAGGCCGACATGGCGCTGGCCGCACATGGCCTCGCCGAGGCGGCCTCCCTCTACGACGAAATCGCCGCCGTGGCGCCGCGCACGGAGGAGGAGCAGCAGGCGGACGGCTATGAGAGCGCGCCGGGGCTGCCTTCGCAGGCCAGCCTCGCCCTCGCCGCCGCCCTCAACGCCGATGGCCGCGACCGCCCCGAGGAGGCGTGGCG
>CACZQQ010000412.1 GCA_902783355.1 uncultured bacterium | reverse complement strand
GAGCACGGCGCCCGTCGCGTCGTCCACGATTTCGCCCTCGCGGTCTTCCTCGCCCAGAAGTTCGGCGGTCTCGCCGCTGTAGAAGTCTTGGCTGTCAGGCTTTTCACTGACCTGGAGGCCGAACTGGCGCGCCAGCTGCCGCGTCTGCGTCTTCTCCAACTCGCCCAGGGGGAAGAGCTGCCGCGCAAGCTGCTCCTGCGTCAGGCGGCAGAGGAAATAGGACTGGTCCTTGAGGGGGTCGCAGGCGCGCAGCAGCTGCCAGCGGCCGTCCGCCGCCTGCCGCACGCGCGCATAGTGCCCCGTGGCGAAGTGCGTGAAGGGGACGCCCGCCTCGCGCGCCTTCTGCGGCAGCAGCGCGAACTTGATTTCGGCGTTGCACTTGATGCACGGATTCGGCGTGCGCCCCGCCAGATACTCCTGTCGGAAGTAGGCGACGATCCACGCCTCGAAGGCCGCCGAGCAGTCGAAGACGCGGTAGTCGATGCCCAGCTGGCGGCAGACTTCCGCCGCGCCCGCCAGCTGCTTCGGTTCCTCCGGCCCGTAGCAGGCGCCGTTGGTGCCGCCACGCAGGCCGTTGCCCTCCCGCCAGCGGCTCATGGAGACGCCGGTGACATGGTGCCCCTGCGACAGGAGCAAAGCCGCCGTCACGGAGGAGTCGACGCCGCCGCTCATGCCCACGAGGATGTCCGTCGGATGCGTCATTTCATGTGCTCCTGCAGGAAGGCGGTCAGGCCGCGGCAGACCGCCGTACAATCCTTTCCATAGGCCTCCACGTTGAGACGCAGCTTCGGCTCGTTGCCGGAGGGACGCATGACAAACCACCAGCCGGCACCGTCCGCGCCCTCATGCCGCACCTTCAAATCGGCGCAGGCCAGCGAGTTGCGCCTGAGGTCATCCCACGCCCCCGCCGCATAGTCGGCCACGCCGTTGAGGCCCGTGGCGGCATCCGGCGCCACCTGGCTGACCACAAGCCTGCACCCCTCGAAGCGCGTCCGCACGGCCTCGTAGGCGGCGCGGATGACCTCCTCCACACTCTTCTCCGACGGCAGCGGCACATTCAACTCGCCGCTCCAGCAGTAGTTGCGGCGGTAGTCGTCGAAAAGCGCCGCGAGGGTGGTTCCCGCCGCGCAGGCCTCCTGCAGGACATGGAGCATGGTCAGGGAGGTCATCATGCCGCTGTCCACGGAGAAGAATTCCGGATAGAAGTAGTGGCCGGAGTGCTCCCCTGCGAAGAGGACGCGGCCGCTGTAGTCCGGATGGCGCATGAGCTGCTTGATCTGCCCGTGCCCCACAGGCGTCTCCACGATTTCGACATCATCCTCCCTGAAGGCATCCACAATGTAGCGGCTGCAGCAGAGGTTGCGCATGAGGACGGGGCGGCCGGCCGTCGCGCCCGCGTGCGCCAATTTGTAGCGCGCCACGGCCGTGTAGACCTCCGCGGAGGCCAGGACATGGCCGCCGCCGTCCACGAAGCCTGCACGGTCTGCGTCGCCGTCGAAGCCGATGCCCAAATCCGCGCCCTCCGCCTGGACGCGCGCGGCGAGACGCCCCATGAACTCCGGCAGCAGCGGATTCGGGACGCCGTTCGGGAAGCTGCCGTCCGGCTCCGCTTCCATCATTATAAATGCAAATCCTTGTGGTTCAAGGAGTTGTATAAATGGGGCAAAGGCGACTGCGCCCACGCCGTTGCCGGCGCTGACGACCACTTTCAAAGAGGCTCCGCGCGCGCGCGCGTACCTTATATTAATAGAACCCCACCCGCTCAGCTCCAGCAGGTGCTTCTGGAAATCCGTGGAGCGCTCTGCCGGACGGCGGATGTCGGCCAGGTGCTTCTCCATCGCCTGCCGCATGGCCGCCAGCTGGGCGCCCGTCAGCGGCGCGCCGCCGTGCAACACGAATTTCATGCCGTTGTATTCAGCTGGATTGTGGGAGGCGGTGACCATGATGCCGCCCACGATGTTGCCTTCGCGGCCGCAATGGAAGTAGATTTCCTCCGAAGAGCACAGGCCGATGAATTGGACCTCAGCCCCCCACGATTCCACGCCCCGCACGACCGCCGCCGCCAGAGAGGACGAACTGAGGCGCGCGTCGTGGCCGACGACGATGCGCAGGGGCGGCAGATGCTCTTCCACCTCAGGCGGCAGATCGCCGAAGAGCAGCATCTGGGCGAAAGCGTAGCCGGACTCGAAGGCAAGCTCCTCGTCCAGCTCCGTCGGATAGACGCCGCGGATGTCGTCCCGCTTGAAAATCGTCGCCACGCGCTTGCTGTAGTCCATTGCGCTATTTCCTCAATTCAGCTGCCCTGACGAAGACCGCCTGGCGGACGTAGAGCGGCTCGACGGAGCGCTCCGCCGCCTGCACGTCCCCCTCCGCCGGCCAGGGGTAGAGTTCCTCCGAGGCCTCCAGCAGCCGCGCGGCGGAGACGCCTTCGGCGGCATGGAGGCGCGCGGAGACGGCCTCCGGCAGCGGCGGCAGCTGCGCCGCCTGCAAGGTGGCGTAGGCGTCGCAGGCATTCTCCGCTGACAGGAGGGCGTCGGGATCGAGCGGCTCTGGCGCCGAGAGCAGATGTCCGTCGCGCGCCACGCGCGCCAGCAGCACCTGCCCGCAGCGCCCGTCGTGCAGGACGCCCATTGTCGCCCCCCCCTCCCCTGCCAATGCGGCGGCGATGGCCACGGAGGTCGGGACGCCGCGCAGGCGCGCGCCGCTGACAAGCGCGACGCCCTTGACCAGCGCGATGCCGCAGCGAAGCCCCGCGAAGGAGCCAGGCCCCGTTCCCACAGTCCAGCGCTCCACATCCCGTGCCTTCAGCCCCACTTGGGCAAGTTGTTCGGTCAGCCACGGCAGAAGGACGCGGTCGCTCTCGCGCCCCATGGCGGGAATGGCGGCGTCCAGCAGGAGGCTCCCATCGCGGCGGACCGCCAGCGCGAAGCCCAAAGATGTATCCAAGGCAGCGTCTATCATTTTTACTCAAAAAGCATTTTCTTGTCTTTCTCCCACAAAACACACTAAACACAAAATGTTAAAAGGAATTATAAACCTTCCTGAAACGGTTTTGTGTATTTTGTGTATTTTGTGTATTTTGTGGACTAAAAAGCGAAGGCGGCGCACTGTCCGGCGGCTTCGGCGAGGAGGTCGTCGGCCGTCATCTGTCCAAGACGGTAGCGGTCGTCGCCCATCAGGTGGTCGAAATGTTCGGGACGGAACATGAAATCGCGCGGCGCGCTCCTGCGGGCGGCGTCCAGCAGCCGCAGCCCCCACGCGAAGCCGTTGAAGGCACGCCAGTCGGTGACGGCGACGCGGACGCCGTGGCAGAGTTCTCCTGCGAACTTGCTGCTTTCGGGCGTGAAGTCGCAGGGCGCGGCCGTGCCGCCGTCAAGCCCCGCGACCGCCTCCAGCAGCGGCGCGGACGACAGGAAGGGGGCGCCGACGGTGAGGAAGGGCGCCTCCGTGCCGCGCCCTTCGGAGATGTTCGTCCCCTCGAAGAGGCATGTGCCGACATAGGCGCAAAGGGCCTCGAAGGAGCGCAGGTTGGGCGATGGATTCACCCACGGGAGGCCGAATTCGGGAAAGCCATCGGCCCCTCCTGCCTGGAAGGGCACGAGGCGGAGGTCGCATTCAGCCGCAATGTGGCAGCGTTCCTGCGCAAAGGCGGCGTATTCGCCGAGGCTGAAGCCGTGGCGGACGGGCACTGGCGCGGCGCCCACGTCGGAGGCGAAGCGCATGTCCAGCAACGGCCCCTGGCGGACGCGGCCCAACGGCGACGGCCTGTCCAGAACCACCACGGGCCGCCTCAGGCGCGCGCAGGATTCCATGACGCGGAAGAGCGTGTCGGGGTAGGTGTAGTAGCGCACGCCGACGTCGGGCAGGTCCACCGCCAGCACGTCGAAGCGTTCAGCCAGCGCGGCGGGAATCTCGCGATGCGCGCCGTAGAGGGAGGCGACGGGCAGGCCGGTGGCGGCGTCCGTCCCGTCGTCGACGGACTCCCCTGCGGCGGCTGTGCCGCCCAGCCCGTGCTCCGGCGCAAAGAGCTGCACCACGTCCACGCCGTCAGAGAGCAACGCGTCCACCGTGCGGCGGCCCTGCGCGTCGCGCGCGCCCGCATTGGTGAGGAGCGCCACGCGCGCGCCGCCCAATTGCGCCTTCAGCGCCGGCAGGTTGTCAATGCCATTGAGAATCATTTGCGGCGGTGGAAGGAGGAGGGAATGTTTTCGCGGAGGCGGTATTTGGTGACGGTGCGGCGGCTGATGATGAAGCCCTCCGCCTTGAGGCGACGCGCCACCTCGTCGTCGGAGAGGGGATTGGCCTTGTCCTCCTCCTCGAAGATGGCCTTGAGGCG
>CACZQQ010000411.1 GCA_902783355.1 uncultured bacterium | reverse complement strand
CGCCCTCCCTGCGCGCCTCCCGTACCTCTTGCGGAACGCGACATTACTTTTTCAGCGCGCTCACCGCCAGGGCGCCGAGGCCGACTGCCGCCGCGCCGAGGACAAAGCCTGCTGCCGCAGTGACGAATTCGTCGTTGTCCATGATCTCCTCCAGCTTCCCCTTGAGCTCGTCGAGGAGGCTGCCCGAGGCGTCGTCCTCCTCTTCACTTTCTTCCTCTTCCGTCTCTTCTGTTGTCGCTTCTTTTTCGGCGGCAGAGGATTCCTCCTCGGCCTTGCGCTTCAGTTCGTCGGCGAGGGCCTCCTCCAGCTGCTTGCGGAGGGGGGATTCTGCATCGAGCGCCTCGATCAGGCTCTTCAGTTCGTTGATCTTGTCTTCCATGGTGGTTTCTCCTGTGGTTAGTTTTCCTTGTTCTTCTTGCACGCGGCGTAGAACTCCTTGAAGAGTTCCATGTCGAAATTCAATGGCGGCGCGGGAATCCCCTTGGCCTTCGCGATGGCCGTCTCTTCGAAGTAGGAGGCCACATACATGCCCATGGCCGTGGTGAGGGCGGCGGCCACGGTGGCGTTGACGACGCTGCCCAGTCCGGGAATCAGCTTGAGGATGCTGGAGGCCGTGAAGACGCCCACAAGCTTGGCCACGAAGGGCAGGGCCGCCTGCTTGACGGCCTCCTGCTTCAACCCATAGAGGCTGGCCAGGCTGGCGATCATCGTGACCTGGATGGGGACGAGGACGGCCGCGTCGGAGAGCGGAATCGGGATGGCGCCCGCCGCGCCCGCCGCGGTCGCGGCGGTGGTGACAATGCCCTTCGCCTTGCTCTTCTTGTTGAGAATGGCCTGGAGGCGCGCCTCCAGGTCGATGCGCTGGGCCTCCAGGAAGGCGTCCTTGTAGGCCTCGGGGAGCATTTTGTAGGAGAGGTTCATCAGCTCCTTGCAGCCGATGGCGCCGCTTTCCGCGTCGGAGGCGAAGACGATGCGGTCATCTGGGATGCCGCCCTCCTTCAGGGCCTGCAGCAGGGCCTCCTTCTGGCGTTGGCGCATGACGTCCGTCTTGGTGATCACGACAATGACGTGCTCCTGGTTGAAGATGTTGCGGATGAGATTGAGGTCGCACGCCGTGACGCGCGCGCCTGGCCCCTGGATGGTGTACCAGACCAGATGGATGTGCTGGTCGACATTCGGGTCATTCTGGCGTTCGCGGACGAAGGCGCGGGTCTTCGCCGTGAACTCCTCCTCTGTCTGGCCGCTCTCAAGTCCCTGCGAATCCCAGATGCACACCAGCTCGTTCTTGTAGCAGTCGTATTTCATGGTCATGGGGCGTCCGTCGCCGATGGCATCGTCGGGGACGACCTCGCCGAGGATGGCCTTGGCGAGGGAGGACTTGCCGCTGCCGGTGTAGCCGCAGAGCAGGATGTTGGGGCGTTTCCAGAAACGCTCGCGCGCCTCATCGCACTTTTTATTGAAGTCGGCAATGACATCTGATTCGTCCATGGAATTCTCTCCTTGTTGGGTGTCGTTGTTGTCGTCTTTGCTGTCGTTTTGCGGAACGGGGACGGTGAATTCCGCCAGTTCCGCGCCAAAGTTCCGCGCCATGTAGGCGAGAAAGTCGTTGAGGCGCATTTCCGTCGGCAGGGAGAGCATACGCTTCACCATGTCGAAGGAACTCGGGAAATGCTCCTGGCACGCGGCGGCCGCCGCCAGCGCCTCAAAGAAAGGGACTGCTACGCCGTCCAGGGCGAAGACTTGCGCGGGCTGGAAGGCGGCCAGGGAGGCCGCGCGGACGGGGCCGGGCTTGGGCACGGTCAGCACCACGCGGTGGGAGAGGTAGAGCCCAAGGCGGCGCCCGCGCATCAGCAGCAGGGCGCCAAAACGCAGCCTGTTCATTTCCGCACCTCCTGTTTCAGCAATTCGGTGTTCAGACGCGCCTGCATGCCATCCGCGATGGCGTGCAGCCTTTCAAGCCCCTGCGCAAATCGCTCCTCGCCGTCAGGCTCGTTCCACTGCCAGAGAGAGGCCTCGGCGGGGAAGGCGACATGCAGGCCGTCGATGACATGGCGGAAATCCGCGTAGATGACCTGCAGGGCTTTGGCATAGGCCCGGCTTGTCTCCACGGCCAGTCTTTTGCCGGGGAGGTCGCCGAGGCTTGTGGCGGACATGGCGGCGTCAGCGGCCTGGCAGAAGAGGTCGTCCGCCAGACGCAGGCGGTAGAGCAGGTCGATGAGCAGTTCGCGGTAGAATGTGTTTTGGCTTGTCTGCATGGCTTTTCTGTTGTCGTTGTCGTTGTGCTTACTTTACCCATGCACCCATGACAGAACATGTCAGGGGGGGGCGTCAAGACGAAAAAATGTCATCATTTTGCGTTCATGACGCCTGAAGCCGATTACATTATGGCAAGACAGGCAACAGGCGGGAGGAGTGTCCGAATGAGCAGCAAAGGGCAGAAGATTCTGCGTCAGATCAAGATCGTCGCCGAACTGAAGAAGGGGAACTATCCCAACACGCAGTCCATGGCGAAGTATTTCGAGAGATTCGAGGGGGACGACGGCGCGCCGATGGGATGCAGCCCGCGGACGGTCATGCGGGACATTCAGGATCTCCAGCTGGCATACGGCGCGCCCATCGACTACGACGAGGCCAACAAGGGATATTATCTGCGCGACCGCTCCTGGGAGTTCAAGTGCCCCGTCTTCGAGGAGGATTTCGTCAGCATGACAATGTTGGGGACGCGTCTGGCGTCGGACATCGTGCCGGAGCCGCTGAGGACGGACATCGACACCGCCATCTCCCAGACGCTGGCGACCAGTTCGTCGGAGTTCTTCGACACGGCGATGATCGATTCCATCCTCTGCGCCTCCGGCGTGAAGGCCCACATCAACGCGGCGGTCTTCAAGACGCTCTTCGACGCCTGGCGCCTCAAGCGCGCGGTCGCGCTGAAGTACCGCGATCCGCAGGGCAAGGAGGCGGAGTACGGTTTTGAGCCGCATATCATCGCCTTCCACAAGGGCCTCTGGTATGTCAAGGGCTATGCCTGCAACACGAAGGAATTGCGCATCTACGCCTGCCACCGCATCATTTCGGCCACGAGGAAGCCCGAGGGCTTCGAGACGGACAGGAAGCTGCTGGACGACACGCGCAGGAATGGCCTCTTCAACTACCCGAAGGTCGCAGGCATACGGCTCCATTGCGACGCGTCCATCGCCTTCTACATCCACGAACAGCAGAAGCTCTTCAAGTCGAAGATTGCACCACAGGAGGACGGCTCCCTCGTCGTGTCGCTGAATCCGACTGTCGAGCATGAGGTCGTCCGCTGGATCCTGGCCGAGGCGGGACGAATACAAGTTCTTGAACCGCAAGGGCTTAGGAAAAAGATTGCCGAGGCCGGCCGCGAAATCGCCAGAAGGAACTCATAGTTTCAAGGAAAAGCAGCATGAATAGCTTCATCCCCAGGCCGCACCTTCCATTCGGCCCGGAACCTTCGCCGTTCTATCTTTGCAAATGTCCCCGATGCGGCTT
>CACZQQ010000410.1 GCA_902783355.1 uncultured bacterium | reverse complement strand
CTTCCCGCAGGATCCGCTGGCGGAGGACATCCTGCGCATCCGCATCGAATCCCTCTATACGCTGGGACGGCACGCCGAGGCGGCCGATGCCGTCCGCACCTTCCTAGAGAAGTATCCGAAATCGCCGCAGCGGGAGGCGCTGTGCAGCCGCGCGGCCGCCAGCCTCTTCGAGCTGAAGCGCTATGACGAGGCCGCCAAGAACTACGCTTCGCTGTTGGCCTCCAAGGACAAGACGCTGGCCGAGGCGGCCGCCTATTTTCTGGCGCAGTGCCTGCTGGCCCAGGGGAAGCCGCAGGAGGCGCAGAGCCACATGGAGGCCCTGGCCGCCAAGACGCTTTCCGCCAAGCACCCCTACCGCCTCCATGCCGCCTTCTATCTGGCCACGTCCAAATTCCGCGGCGGCCAATACGAGGCGGCCCTGGCGGACTACAAGGCGCTCCTGGCCCTCCCCGACCTGCCGTCCGCCATGCGGCGCGACTGCCTTCTGCCCGCCGCCGACGTCTGCCTGGGCAAGCTGCTGGACTTCAAGGCGGCCGCCGAATACTACGGCGCCTTTGCGGTCGAGTTCGCGCAGGACGCCCGCTGCCCCTACGCCCGCCGCGCCCTCCTCACATGCCTCTTCCGCCTGGAGAACTACCCCCAGTTCAGCCGTTCCGCGACGGACTATCTCCGCGACTATCCGAAGGCCGCCGCCGAAGACGCCGACCTGCTCTACCGGCTGGCCTACGCGCAGATGTCCCTCCGCCAATACGGGCCGGCCCTGAAGACCCTTGAATCGCTGGAAGCCTGCGCCGCCGCGCGGACGCAGCACCGCCTTTATGCCGCCAAGGCGCGCATCACCTGCCTCGGCGCCGTCGGGCAGTACGACAAGATCCCCCCCCTGGTGGACAAGTACCTGGCCGACTATCCCGCCGCCAACGACAAGGTGGAAATCCTTGTCCAGGGCGGCAATGCCGCCGACCGCCTCGGCCAGGTGGACAAGGCCATTTCCTACTACAGGCAAGCCCTCGCCCTCTCCGCGGCCGACCTCGGCACGCACGAGCAGATCGGCATCTTCCTGGCCCAATACCTTGCCCGCCAGGGGCGCTGGGCCGAAGCGGCCGACCTCTATGAAACCCTCTCCAGCCGCACGCCGGATGCCGTCAAACGCAATTCGCTCGTCCTGGACGCGGCACGCGCCGCCTACCGCGCCAAGGACCACGCGCGGGCCGAATCCCTCGCCCGTGCCGTGGCCGCCAGCCCCGAGACATCACGCGACACGCGCGGCAAGGCCCATGAAATCACATACGCGGCCGCCTATGCCACAGGCAATTTCGCCGCGGCCGCGGCAGACGCCATGGAGCTGGCCGCCCTCCATACAGAGGCGCCCGCGCAGGCCGCCATGTGGCTTGAGCAGGCGGGAAACGCCTTCATTGCCGCCAAGGACTACCCCCAAGCCATCGACGCCCTGGGCAAGGCCGCCGACAACAGTGCCCTCCCCTCCAAGGACCGCCCCGAAATCCTCCTGCGCCTCGTCGAACTGTTCCTCTACGAGAAGCGTGGCGGCGAGGCCGTGGAGCGCGGCGCGCAGCTGCTTCTTTCCCCACAGGAGGCCTACGACCCCATGCCCTACAAAGAGGCCCTGCTTCGACTGGCGAAGGAAGCTTCTGAAAAGCGTCCAGATGTGGCGCGCGCCGCATGGAAGACGCTTCTGGCACAGGCCAATTGTCCCGTTCCCGTCAAAGTGCAATGCCTGGAAAGCCTGGCCGAGAGCCTGCTGGAGGCGCAGCCGGACGAGGCCTCTTCCTATCTGGACGCGCTGACAGCCCTCCTGCCGCCCGCGAACGGCAAGAGTTCCCTGCCGCCGACGGCGGCCTCCGTCGCCGCCGAACTGGCCCTGCGCAAGAAGCTCTACACAGTCGCCCTCCAGGAGGCCAACGCGGTTCTGGACAATCCGAAGGCCACCGGCGCCCATCGCGCGATCGCCCGTGCGCGCTGGGTCAAGGCGCAGGTGCTCTTCGAATATGACAAGGACCTGAACGGCGCGCTCTCGCTGGCGACCCTGGGCTTTGTCATCAGCCAGCAAAGCGACCCCGTGTACACGCCGCGCGCCCGCCAGCTGGCCGCCGAGATCCTGCGCCAGCAGGGACACCCCGACCAGGCGCAGGAAATCCTCCTGGAACCGTAACAGTCCACATTCCCCCGCCATGTTCCTCTTCCTCTACAGCCTCCTCTTCCCCATCGTCTTCCTCTTTTACCTGCCCTTCTATGCCGTGCATTTCATTCGGCGCGGCGGCCTCACGGTCGACTTCTGGGAGAGGTTCGGCTTCTTCCCCGCCGCCGTCAAAGCGCGCCTGAAGGCACTGAAGTCGCCTGTCTGGCTCCACGCGGTCAGCGTCGGCGAGACGGTGGAGGCCGTCTCCTTCGTCCAGAGCTGGCTCCAGCGGCATCCCGCCGAGGAGCTTGTCTTCTCCTGCGGGACGTCCACCGCCTTCGCGACCGCCCTCAAGAAGATGCCGCCGCAGGTGGTCGTCATCTACTGCCCGCTGGACTGCTGGTGGATGGTGCGCCATGCGCTCAACCTCGTCCATCCGCGCATTCTCGCCATCTTCGAAGTTGAGATCTGGCCGCAGCTCATCCGCCAGGCGGCGCGGCGCGGCGTCAAGGTCGTCCTTGTCAACGGCCGCATGTCGGACAAGTCCAGCGCCGGCTACGCCCGCTGGGGCTTCGTCTTCCGCCCCATCTTCCGCTCCTTCGCCGCATTGTGCATGCAGACGGAGGACGACGCGGCGCGCGTCCGGCGCGTCATCGGCGAGGACGCGCGCATCCACGCCGTCGGCACCGTCAAGTTCGACCAGATTCCCGACAAGGGCGGCCAGGACACGAGCGCGGCGTTGGACGCGGCCTTCGGCGACGGCGAGCGGCTCGTCTTCTGCGCCGGCAGCACGCATTCCGGCGAAGAGGCGCTCATGTGCCGCGCCATCAAGGAGGTGCGCCAGGCCTGCCCGACGCTGAAGATGGTGCTTGTGCCGCGGCACGCGGAACGCGGCGCGGAAGTCGTCAAGGTCATCACGGAGGCCGGCCTCGCCTGGCAGTCCGTCAAGCCCATTGATGGTGCCGCCCCCTGCCCCGCCCCTGTGGACGTGCTCCTGGTCAACACCACGGGGCAGCTGACAGGCTTCTACCAGTCGTCGGACATCTGCTTCGTCGGCAAGAGCCTCTGCGGGCAGACCGGCGGACACAACATCATCGAGGCCGCCATCTTCGCAAAGGCCCTCCTCTACGGCTCTCACATGGAGAACTTCCGGCAGGTGGACGCCATCTTCCAGGCGGAGAAGGCCGGCCTGGTGGTGGACGGGGACGAAGCCTTCATCGACGCGCTGAGGCGGCTGGCCACGGACGCGGCCCTACGGGCCGAGCTGGGCGCCAATGCCCGCCGCACCGTGGACAAGCACCGCGGTGCCATCGCCCGCACCCTGGACATCATCGACGCCCTCTAGCGTCAAACTGTCAAATAGATGCCGCTCCCCATCTATGAAATCGAGGCGGCCTTCCGTCAGGCCATGGGCGCGTCCGGCGCGACGGCCGCAGTCGCCGCGCCCACCGGCTCCGGCAAATCCACGCAGCTGCCCCAGTGGCTGCTGGACATCCTGCCGACGGAGAAGAGAATTCTCGTCCTCCAGCCGAGGCGGCTGGCGGCGCGTGTGCTGGCGGAGCGCGTGGCCTCCGAGCGAGGCGGCCGCGCCGGCGGCGAAGTCGGCTATGTGACCCGCTTCGAGCGCGCCGTCTCCGCCCAGACACGCCTCCTCTTCGTCACCGAGGGGATCCTTGTGCGGATGCTTCTCGAGCCAGAGGAGCTGCGCGATTTCGGCGCCCTCGTCTTCGACGAGTTCCACGAGCGCACCATCAACGCCGACCTGGCCCTGGCCCTCGCCCAGAGCCTTCGGCGGCGGAGCCGGACCGACCTGCGGCTGGTTGTCATGAGCGCCACCCTCGCGCTGGAGCAGATCGTTTCATATCTTACTGATTGCCAAACATTTACAGCAAACGGACGTTGTTTTCCCGTCGACATCCGCTACATCCAGAGGCGCAACGGCCCGGCAGACATCTACGCCGAGGCGAGGCGAGGCGTGCAGGAAATCCTTGACCGCAGGGATTCGGGCGACATTTTGGTCTTCATGCCCGGCGCAGGCGAGATCCGCCGCTGCATCGACGCCCTCCAGGCCGGCGTCCGCGGCGAGCTGCTGTCGTTTCTGCCTCTCCATGGCGCCCTGCCGCCCGAGGCGCAGCACGAGGTCATGGCGCCATGTTCACGCCGCAAGGTGATCGTCGCCACCAACATTGCGGAGACAAGCCTGACCATCCCCGGCGTGCGGCATGTGATCGATTCCGGCCTGGTCAAACTGAACCGCTACGAGCCTTCACGGGGCGTGGACGTGCTGGAACTTCTGCCCGTTTCCGCGGCCTCCGCCGAGCAGCGCGCGGGCCGCGCCGGCCGCGAGGCCCCCGGCACCTGCCTGCGCCTCTGGTCCGCCCTAGAGCAGGACCACAAGACGCCGCAGACCACGCCGGAAATCCGCCGCATGGACTTGGCGGACGCCCTCCTGACCATCCACGCCTGCGGCTTCGCGAAGCCGAATGAATTTCCGTGGTTCGAAACACCTCCGGAGAATGCCGTCGCCGCGGCGGAGGCCCTCCTGCATCGGCTTGCCCTTGTCGACGCCGACGGACAATTGACGCCGCTGGGACAGCAGCTGCGCGAGTTTCCCCTGCACCCGCGCCTGGCGCTCCTGCTCCATGCAGGCCTGCAGAGCGGATGCTACGAGCTGGCCTGCGGCGCGGCCGCCCTTCTCACGGAAAGGCCCCTCCTCCTCTCCAGCCGCCACCTTCCCGCCGACAGCGACCATTTCCGCCGAGGGCACCGTCCCCATAGCGAGGCCGCCCCGCCACCGGAATCCGACTTCCTGTGCCAGCTGGCCCTTGTGCGGCAGGCGCGCCACGCCTCCTTCGCGCCTGAATTCTGCAACCGCCTGGGCATCAACGGCGGCGCGGCCCGCGAAATCGCCCGCGCCACGGACTACTACCTGAACATCAAGCCGCAGAGACGGGACGAGGCAGCCGACAAGGCGCAGTCCGCGGACGCCGAAAGCGCGCTGGCGCTGGCGCTGCTGATGGCCTTTCCCGACCGCCTCTGCCACCGTGTCGACATGGGGACCCTGGTCTGCGAGATGGCGGGACGCAGACGCGCCACGCTGGACGCCGCCAGCGTCTGCCGCGACGAGCCGCTTCTGGTGGCCGGCGACCTCCGCGAAGGCGGCGGCGCAATGCACCTCTCGCTGGCCTCCGGCGTCCGCGAAGAATGGCTCTGGGAGCATTTCACGGATTCTCTGGTGGAGACCGACGAATGCGTCTGGGACAACACGCGCCAGCAAGTCCTGCGACGCCGTTCGCTGAGCTGCCTGGATGTCGTCATCGAGGAATCCACGCGCAACGATCCGCCGCCCGACAAGGCCGCGCAAATGCTGTGCGAACAGCTGGAGAGCAACAACATGCCCCTGCTGGGATGGGACGAGGAGTGCGACGCCTTCATCAGCCGTGTCCTTTTCCTCAAGGGCCTCTTTCCCGAGATGGGGCTTCCCTCCTTCGACGAGAACGACCGCGCGCAGGTGCGGCATGCCCTCTGCCAAGGGGAGACGCGCTACGCCGCTGTCCGCAACAAGCCTGTCCTGCCCTACTTGCAGGCGCTTCTGGATTCAACACAACTTTCTCAAGTAAACAGACTCGCTCCAACAACGCTCCCGCTGCCCAGGGGGCGCAAGATGAAGCTGTCCTACACGCCCGGGCAGCCGCCCAAGGGGCGTGCCCGCATCCAGGAGCTCTACGACCTGGCGGGGCCGGTCACCGTTGCCAACGGCCGCGCCAAGGTCCTGCTGGACATTCTGGCGCCCAATTTTCGCACGGTGCAGATCACCGACGACCTGCCACGCTTCTGGGCAGTCCACTACCCCGCCATGAAGACACAGCTTTCCCGCCGCTACCCCAAGCACGAATGGAGGTAGCCTCCGCCCGTCCCACAACAATCCCCCCGCGACACGGAGCCCCATGAACAAGAATCTGACCATCCTCATCACAGGCCTTTCCCTCATGGCCTGCCTCTCCCTCCATGGCCAGTCGCCCTTCAGGCTGGCGCCGCCGCCCATCGTCACCACCCACATGTCCGTCATGGACGCCTTGACAAGGGCGCAGCTGACAGACGCCAGCGGCAAGAGGAAGGCGGCCAGGGAATACCTCCGCGGAAAGAAGCTCATCGGCATCTATTTTTCGGCGCATTGGTGCGGTCCCTGCCGCGCCTTCACGCCCGAACTGGTCAAGTTCCGCAGGCACTGCAACCAGAACGACATTCCCTTCGAGGTCGTCTTCGTCAGCTTCGACAAAAGCGAAAAGGACATGTACCACTACATGAGGGACATGAAGATGAAATGGCCGGCAGTCCCCTTCAACTCGAAGTTGGCCAAGCAACTCAAGCGGCAGTTGAATGTCGGTGGAATCCCCGCCCTCATCATCATTGACTCGCGAGGCGAAATCGTCTCCAGCAGCGGACGAAGCGACGTGCTCAACCACGGCAGGGACAGCTACAACAGATGGATGAAGATCTCCCTTGAACGGCAGCGGTTCGCCCCGCCGCCGCACCACCACCACCTGCCAGGCCCGCCGCCACACCACCTGCCGGGTCCACCGCCGCCACACCACCAGCCGGGCCCGCCGCCGCCACACCACCTGCCGGGTCCACCGCCGCCACACCATCAGCCGGGTCCGCCGCCACACCATCAGCCGGGCGGCAAGCCGCAGCCGGAGGCGCGTCCCCCGCAGCAGCCAGTTCCGCCGCAAGGCAAGCCACAACGTCCACCCAAGCCGCGAGGCGGAATGTCCGGCAGAACCCGCAATACGCATTAAATTCTGCCTTTGTACATTCCTTAATATAGTAGAACCCACAAAAGACTGAACGACCATGAGCGAAGAGACGCTTTCAAAAGCCTACACGCCCGCCGAAGTGGAGGGCAAGTGGTACGCCGAATGGGAGAAGCGCGGCTATTTCCACGCCGACCCCGCCAGCAGCAAACCCTCCTACTCCATCGTGATTCCGCCGCCGAACG
>CACZQQ010000409.1 GCA_902783355.1 uncultured bacterium | reverse complement strand
CAGCGCCGGCAGAAGCATGGCGGCAAGAATCGCGATGATGGCGATGACGACCAGCAGTTCGATGAGGGTGAAGGCTCTTTTCATTCTACGTCTCTCCTACGGTTTTCTTTTGGGGTTGGGGAACAAACAAACGAACAAAACCACATGATTGATATAGATAGTATAGACATACTATCGTATATTTTCAAGGGCGTGGTCGCTTTTTTTCTCAAAAAAGAGCCAGATTTCGTTGCGGAGGCGGTCGAAGGCGCCTCTGTCGCGGGGCGCGTTCCAAGGAAGGAGGCGGTTTCCATTGGCCATTTCGGCTATGAGGAGGTCGCGTGCGCGCTGGCAGAGTTCATCGCCCTCTGCGGCATCGGGGTCGGCGGTCTCATGGAGGCGTGCCGTCAATTTTTTCAGGCGCAGGAGGTACTCATAGTCCTCGCGGGCCTCGTAGATGGCCTCCCACTGCTTGCTGCTCCACACCTCGTCGCCCCTGAAATAGAGGGGGCACCGGACGATGCGCGGGCTCTGGAGTTCGTTCAGGGTGCGGTCGGCGCAGCTCAGCTGCCAGAAGCCGCCGCCGAAGAAGTCGGAGAAGAGGAAGCCGTAGCGGAAGCCGCCGCCGAAATACATGCAGGGGTCGAGTTCGCGCGTGTTGGGGTCGCAGCGGTAGAAGCCGAAGGCGAGGCCCTTTTCGCCGCGGCGCGCGTCGATGGCCAGATAGTCGTCGAGCGTCTTTTCGTCGAAGGCGGTTCCAGGGCAGAGGATGTCGATGCCATCGAAGTCATAGTCGGCCGTGCCCTCCTTGACGCCCGGGTCGGAGAAGAGGCGGAAGCCGGTGTTGCACTGGCGGATGGCGTCGGTGCAGGCGGCCAGCAGGTCGCGCTCGGCCGGCGTCCAGGCCTCGTCCAGCGAATGGATGATTACCTTTTCAGGCGGGAGGTTGCAGTGTCCCTTGAGGTAGTCGGCCAATCGCGCGACGTAGGTCTTGAGGCGCGCCTTGAAGAGCGGGAAGTCCTCTGCGGGCTTGAGGCCGAAGTTGCTCTCGTTGAAGCGGTGGGCGCCCAGATAGAGGCAGAAGTATTCGGCCTGCCCGCCCATGAGGGCCAGCCAGCGGTCGATGTTGGAGAAGTCGAGTTCGCCCTTGTAGTCGGCGCCCTCCCAGAGGGCGGCCTCAGGCAGGGGCAGCTGCGCATCGCTCAGCCAAGTCCAGTCCAGGCGGTTCTCCCGCATCAGCACCAACAGCCGCTGGAGGTTGCCGCGCCCCTGCGCAAATTCGGCGTCCAGCGCGCTCAAGAAGTCCCACATGCAGAATTTGGCGGAGAAGGAGGAGGGCATCTCCCACGCGCGGCCAAGGCGGAGGGGCAGGCGGTGCGCCGCGCCGTCCTCAAGCGTGAATGTGACGGACGGCTTTTCAACGCCCTTGACGGCGGTGACAGCGCCAAAGACCTGCGCCGTCTCGCCAGGCAGCAGCGTCAGCGCAATCGCGCCCTCCTGGACAGGCAGTTCCTCCAGCCGGTTGGCGTTGAAGAAATGCCGCGGCGAGACGGCGGCGACCGCCTTCCAGAGCCTGACGGGCAGGTTGGCGGCGACCTGCACGCGTGCGACCGTCTCCTCCGGCTTCGGGTTGCTCAGGTTGAAGGCGAAGTAGCGGCGCTCGCCTGGATAGAGGCGCAGGGCTTCGGGCTGGGCGTAGGGCGTCGGCAGCGTGAAGGCGTTGTTCGGCTCGTAGCGCGGCACCCACGAGAAGACGATGTCCTTGTAGCCCGCCGCCGCGAGGACGCGCTGGTTCTCGTCGGCCAGTTGTCGCTGCGCGCGGTTGAGGGGGAAGGCGTTGTCGTCGCCCAGCAGCGCGGTCGCCGCGTCAAGGTCGGCCATGAAGTCGCCCTCCAGGATGTCGATACTGCAGGGGACGTCCAGCGCCCTGGCGTTGGCGCGGACGGCTTCGCAGTCCTCCCGTATGCGGTCGAGGTAGCCCTGATGGTTGACGAAGGCCAGCTCGCCGGCGGGGTAGGTGGCCTCCGCGCCGACGGCGGGCGCGTCCTCCGCCCCGGGCGTGAGTTCCACCTCGTCGCAGTAGAAGTGGCCGATGGGGCGCGAGGGGATTACGACGAAGCGCACGTAGCGGAAGCGGCGGTTCAGTTCGCGGCTCTCCACCCAGAAGGCAAT
>CACZQQ010000408.1 GCA_902783355.1 uncultured bacterium | reverse complement strand
GTTCTCGCGGGCCAGCGCGAAGAGCTCCTGCCCGTATTGCGCCAGAAGCGCCTTGTTGGCGGTCACGACGGACTTGCCGCGCCTGAGCGCCTCGCTGATGAAGCGCTTGGCGACGGGCGGGTTGCCCACGAGCTCCACCACGACGTCCACGTCGTCGGCGGCGATGAGCGCCATCGCGTCGTTGCCCAGCACGCCGTCGGGCACCTTGATGCCGCGGTCGGTGGTGGTGTCCAGGTCGGAGATGTGGGTGACGACCGGCTCGACGCCTGTCCGCGCGCCGATGAGGGCGGCGTTCTTGTAGATGGTCTCGACGACGCCGGCGCCCACTGTCCCAAAGCCTATGACGCCCACACGCAGCTTGTCCATAACTTGTTCCTCTTCAAAGAGATAGAAAACAAAATCCTTTTTTGCAGTCACGGAGGGGCGCACGGTTGCGCACCCCTCCGCCGGAAGACGGGGCGTAGGCCCCTTGGGCTATGCTCCTACTCCTTGGGGCGCTTGGCGTTGGCCAGGATGCGGAGGCGCAGGGCGTTGAGGCGGATGAAGCCGGTGGCGTCCTGCTGGTTGTACACGTCGTCGGCCTCGAAGGTGACCATGTCGGGGTCGTAGAGGGTGTAGGGGGAGCGGCGGCCGACGATGAAGCAGTTGCCCTTGTAGAGCTTGCAGCGGACCTCGCCGGTGACGGCCTTCTGGCTCTCCGTGATGGCGGCCTGCAGGAACTCGCGCTCCGGCGCGAACCAGTAGCCGTCGTAGATGAGGTTGGCGTACTTGTCGATGAGGCTGTCGCGGATGCTCATGACCTCGCGGTCCATGGTGATGGACTCCATGGCGCGGTGCGCGTGGAAGAGGATGGTGCCGCCGGGGGTCTCGTAGACGCCGCGGTCCTTCATGCCCGTGTAGCGCGTCTCGACGATGTCGATGCGGCCGATGCCGTGCTTGCCGCCCAGGCGGTTGAGCTCGCGCATGAGGGAGGCGGGGGAGAGCTTCTGGCCGTTGACGGCCACGGGGATGCCCTTCACGAACTCGATGGTGATGTATTCGGGCTGGTCGGGCGCCTTCTCGACGGGCGTGGTCAGGACGTGGCACTCCTCGGGGGCCTCCGCCCACGGATCCTCCAGCGTGCCGCCCTCGAAGGAGATGTGGAGCAGGTTCCTGTCCTCGGAGTAGGGCTTCTTGGCGGTGACGGTGATGGGGATCTTGCGCTCCTTGGCGTAGTTGATGAGGTCGGTGCGGGACTTGAAGGTCCAGTCGGGGCTGCGCCACGGCGCGATGATCTTGATGTTCGGGTTGATGGCGTAGGCGGACAGCTCGAAGCGGATCTGGTCGTTGCCCTTGCCGGTGGCGCCATGGCAGATGTACTCCGCGCCCTCCTTGGCCGCCACGTCCACCAGGTGCTTGGCGATGCAGGGGCGGGCGATGGAGGTGCCCAGCAGATACATGTTCTCGTAGATGGCGTTGGCCTGGAACATCGGGAAGATGTAGTCGCGGGCGAACTCCTCCGTCAGGTCGTCGACGTAGGACTTGACGGCGCCGCAGGCCTTCGCCTTCTCGTGGAGTCCGTCGAGCTCCTCGCCCTGGCCGACGTCGGCGCAGTAGGTGATGACTTCGGCGTTGTATTTCTCCTGGAGCCAGGTGAGGATGCAGGAGGTGTCAAGGCCGCCGGAATAGGCAAGAACGACTCTCATGGTGGTGTGTCCTTATGTTGACTTGTGTTTTTGTGTTGCGCGCGGCTTGCGTGTCAGGCCGTGAAGATGCCGTTGGTGTCCTTGGCGAAGATGCCCTCGGGCGTCTCCACCTGGACCATGAGGCCCTCTTCCTCGAGGTTGAACTTCTCCAGGAAGGCGATGGCGTGCTCGCGGCTGTCGCCGTTGAACTTGATGACGTGCGTGATCTCGCCGCCTTCGCCGCGGATGTCCTCGGAGCCGGCCTGCGTGATGCTTTCGCTGAGGGCCGCGTCCTCGGAGAAGTCGGGGATATCCAGGTGGACTTCAGGGTCGCTGGAGACCTTGAAGTAGGCGGCGCCCGGCAGTTCGGGCCACGTCATGTTGGCCTCGCGCCAGCGGGCGTAGTTGAGCTTCTCGCCGCCGATGAAGGCGACGGCGCGGCCCTGGTGGTCGTAGGCGCCGACCTGCAGGTCGCCGCGCTTGGCCTGGATGATGCCGTGCTCGTCGATGCTGATGAAGGAGAGCTGGACAAGCGCCTTCTGGGCGTCCTCCAGCGTCGGGAAGAGGTAGGCCACGTACTTGAAGGTGTCGGGCGCGGCGTCCGCCGCCTCCCAGAACTTCTTCTGCACTTCGCCCTGGCCCACGAAGAAGGAGGAGACATCCAGCTCCTTCTCGCGGTCGTTGTATTTGTAGATGGCGACGGCGGCGATGATGATGACCACGGCCGAGATGGCGATGTAGAACCAGGCGCGCATGCGCTTCTTGGGGGGATCGCTGATTTCGGTGCCGGTGGCGGGGCCTGAGAGGTCGGGGACGTAGGTCTGCGCGGTCTGGACGTCGGTTTCGCCGCCGTTGCCGTCCGTCTCGGGCTTCTCCTCCTCGGCGGGCGGCGCGCCGGCGGCGCGCACCTTCAGGGGCGTCCTGCTGGAGAGGCGGGCGGCCAGGGCGGAGGAGGCCACCTGCGCGTCGGCGTCGGCGGTCTTGAGGGCGGCGATGCTGGCGTTGCGGGCGTCGACCTCGCGGCGCAGGGCGTCCAGGGCGGAGGAGGCGGCCTCCCGCACGGCGCCCTCGGGCGAGTACCACTGCCCGTCCATCATCGTCCAGCCGTTGGCTTCGTTGACGGCGGCGTCCTCGTCCAGCTGCCGCTGGGTGAAGGCGATGCGGTTCTGGTCGACGAAGGCGGCGCGCTTCAGGGGGGCCGTGGCGTTGTATTCCCTGCGCCAGGCGGCGCGCAGGGAGTCGTTGTACTTCTGGTCGAATTTGGCGATTTCGCCGTCGGGGCCGTCGTTGCCGTTGATGCCGCGCATGTCGTCGAGCAGGACGTGCTTCTGGTCGACGCTGATGAGGTTGCCCTTCATGCCGTGGTAGAGGCCGGTGATGGTGGTCGTCTGCCTGGGGGTCGTCCGCTTGACGATCTTGACGCGGTCGCCGGGCTTGTACATGGGGTAGAGTTCGGCGGAGCGCTGCTCCAGCTGCTGCGGGTTGTAGTCGGGGTATTCCTGCAGGGAGGCCTGGGCGAGCTTCTGTTCCGCGGTGGCTTCGCTGGCGGCCTCGGTGATGAGGGCGGCGGGCTTGCTTGTCTCCAGCGCCTTCTCCGTGGCGCGGAAGGCCGGCAGCACCTGGGCGCAGATGGCGTCCAGCTCGGGGACGTCCTGCGCGCCTTCCAGGGCGGCGCCGACGAGGTCGTTCAGGGTCTTGACGCGGGCCGGCGAGAGGCTGCGCGGGCCGTCGGCGCCCCTGCAAAGCCCCGCCACAAGGAACAGCAATGAAACGACGATCGGCAGAATTCTTTTTTGTGAATGGCGCATGGTGTGTTTTTCTCCGTGGTCGAAGCGCTTTGGAAAATCCGTGTCCTAACGGGAGTTGTACATAGTTTACGTCCAAAAACGGATTGCGTCAAGAAAGACGGCCATTTTTTGCGTAAAAAAAAGCGTTTTGTCAGTTTTTGTCGGCTTTTTGCGTCAGCCGAGGCAGATTTGTGAGAGGCACCTGTTGAAGGCCTCGTGTCCGTCGAGGATGACGATCTCGACGCGGAGGAAGCCGCAGGGCATGAAGTTCCGGGGGAGGGGGGGAAAGCGGACCGCGTCCTTCTCTGTGGTCATGATGAGTTCCGCGCCGGCCTTCTGCGCCTGGGCGCCGAAGGAGAGCAGCTCCTCCGTGCGGTAGCGGTGGTGGTCGGCGAAGTGCTTCTTGCAGACGATTTCCGCGCCCAGGGAGAGCAGGTAGCGGTTGAAGCTTTCGGGGACGGCGATGGCGGAGATGGCGGCCACCTTGCGCCCCTTCAGGTAGTCCAGGGGGAAGCGGCGCGGCTGCTCCTCCAGCGTCTGGACGTACTTGGGCTCGTGGTTGCACTCGATGATCTCCGCGTTGGGGTTGTGCCGCTTGAGGAAGCGCCGGATGTGGCGCAGCTTCGGCTGCCCGTGTGACTTGGTCAGGAAGATGTAGTCGGCGCGGCAGAGGTTCTCGATGGGCTCGCGCAGCATGCCGCAGGGGAGCAGCTGGTGGTTGTGGAAGGGGCTTGTGGAATCCACGAGCAGGATGTTGGTCCAGGGGCGCAGGCGCAGGTACTGGAAGCCGTCGTCCAGGATGAGGGTGTCGGCGCCGTGGGCGGCGGCGTAGGTGCCGCCCTTGAAGCGGTCCTTGTCGACGACCACCATCGCGCCTGGCTTCTCCTTGGTGCCCACCAGGTTGCGTGCCAGCATGTAGGGCTCGTCGCCCGCGTTGCGCGAGTCCAGGAGGACCTGCGTGCCGTCGGAGACGACGCGCGGCGGGAAGACCTCCTGGTTGCCGGAGAGGGCGCCCCGCAGGCGCACCCACAGCGGGCGCTGCTTGCTGCGGTAGCCGCGCGAGAGGATGGCGACCCGCTTGCCGCGCGCCAGCAGCGTGCGCGCCAGCAGCTCCACGATGGGCGTCTTGCCTGTGCCGCCCGTCGTCAGGTTGCCCACGCTGACCACGAAGCAGCCGAAGACGCGCTGCCGCAGCAGGCCGTTGGTGTAGAGCCACAGCCGGAACTGGACCGCCAGACGGTAGAAACGCGAGGCGCCGAAGAGCAGCATGCGGAAATACCGCGCGAAGCCGGTCCGCCGCTGGCCGTTGATGATCTCGACGACGTATTGCTCTATCTTCTCTGGCAGGTCGTGGAAAGCCATGTCTGTTGCGTGGCGACGGCGCCCCGCCGTCGAAAGTGCGTGGCGACGTCGCCCCGCCGCCGAAAAGAATTTCAGGGGAAGGCCTCTTTGGCGAGGGCGGCGAGGCCGTCGGCGAAGCGGGCCATGGCCTCCTCGGGGGGAGGGCTGCCGGGCATGAGGGGGGCCACGTTGGCGACGGGCGAGGTCACGGAGCGGAGGGCGACCCTGCCTTCCGGCGGAGGCGCCTCCGGCGTCAGCGCCCGCGCCAGCGTCTCCAGATCCGTCCCGAAGGGGATGCAGCCATGGAGGAGGGCGCGCTGGCCGGCGAGCGCGAAGGCGCTGCCGCCGATCTTGTCGCCCCCGTGCCACAGGCTGTAGCGCGGACACATGGCCACGTCGGGGACGCCGAGGCGCAGGAGCGCCTCCATCGCCAGGCCGATGACGCGCGCGGGGTCGTAGAGGCGGCGCGGCAGGACGAAGGCGTAGTTCAGGTTGCCCAGGTCGTGGAAGACGGTGCCGCCGCCCGTGCAGCGTTTCAGGACGGGGATGCCGTGCTGGGCGCACCACGACACGGCGCATTCGGCGGCGGGGAACTGGTTGCGGCCGCAATGGACGCTGGGGGCGTTGCGGTAGAAGAGGAGCGTGGCCTCCCCGCCGCCGTCGCCGCCGCGGTAGAGGGACTCCTCCAGGGCGGCGTTGGCCTTGGGGTCGGCGCTGTCCGCGTGGAGGAGCCTCATTGGTCGAGCTCGTGCCAGGCGGCCAGAAGCTCCTGCATCTCGGCGTCGGTGCCGACGGTGATGCGCACGCGGTCGTCCACGCGCGGCAGCGCGAAGTAGCGCACCAGCAGACCGCGCTCGCGCAGCTGCCTGAAGAGCGTCGCGGCGGGAGCCTTGGCGGGCCGCACGAGGAGGAAGTTGGCCTGGGAGGGGAGGACGTCGCAGCCGAGGCGCTTCAGGGCGGCGGCCGTGTCTTCGCGGGTGTGGCGGATGCGGTTGGTGTTGATTTGGAGGTGGCGCGTGTCCCGCAGGGCGGCGACCGCCACCGCCTGCGCGATGGCGTCCACGTTGTAGGAGTCCTTCAGCTTGTTCATCTCGGCGATGACCTCCTCGCGGGCGAAGGCCAGCCCGAGGCGGAGCCCTGCCAGCGAGTAGCTCTTGGAGAGGGTCCGGGAGACCACCACGTTGGGGAACTGGTCCACCATGTCCAGGCAGTTGTCGTCCGCGAAGTCGGCGTAGGCCTCGTCGATCCACAGGATGGCGTCCAGTTCGGAGGCCAGCTGGCGGAGGCGCTCCTTGGGGAAGGCGTTGCCGGTGGGGGCGTTGGGGCGCGCGATGATGACGAGGCGTGCGCCGGCGCACTGCTGCGCGAAGTCGTCCGGCAGGTTGAAGTCCTCCGTGAGCTGGACGGGCCGCGGCTGGGCGCCCTGGAGGGCCGCCAGCACGGGGTAGAGGGAGTAGCTGGGCTCGGGGAAGGCGAGGGGCTCGCCGGCGCCCACGAAGGTGCGCACGGCGATGGTGAGCAGGTCGTCGGAGCCGTTGCCGCAGAGGATGCGGCTTTCGGGGATGCCGTAGAGGAGGGAGGCCGCCTGTCGGACGATGCGGCCGGAGGGCTCCGGATAGCGCCTGAGGGCCTTCCAGTCGAGGCCGGCCAGGGCGGCGGCGACCGTCGGGCTGGGCGGGTAGGGGTTCTCGTTGGTGTTGAGTTTGATGAGGCGGGGCATGGTCGGCTGTTCGCCGGGCGTGTAGCCGGCGATGCGCTGGATGTCCGCTCGGGCGTAGTTGCTGCTCATGGCGTGCGGTTCAGAAGGCGGAGTGGTGGGGCAGTTTGCAGATGTGGCAGGTGGAGCAGTTCAGTTCCGCCGGCGGCTCGTAGCGGCGCCCCTCGCGGCGGGCCCTCCGCATGAGGAGGCCGTTCCGGACGGCCATGAAGCAGCCGAGCACCAGGAAGGCGCCCGGCGCGAACTGCAGGAGCGCGAAGCCCTGCCAGCCCGGGACGACCACGTACTCGAAGAGCGTGCCGGCCGCCAGGAACTCGCGGACGGCGCCCAGGCACATCAGCGCCATGGTGAAGCCAAGCCCCATGCCTATGCCGTCGAAGAGGGACAGCCACGCCGTGTTCTTGGAGGCGAAGGCCTCCGCGC
>CACZQQ010000407.1 GCA_902783355.1 uncultured bacterium | reverse complement strand
TGGACGGCTACACGCGGTCTGTAGTCCGGCGGCGTGGCGGGCGGAGGCGTGGCGACGAGGCCGCCGCGTCGGTTTTGTCCATTGACGGGGACGAACTGCGGTGCGCCTTCCTGTGGGGAGACGACAGGCTGCTTGGCCATGTCGTTGGTCGTCTGCTGGGCGGCGCGGTTGGGGTCGACGGCCTGCGGTTCCAGCCCCATGGCAGCCTCCTCCGCCTGGCGTTCGCGCTCCTGCCGCCATTTCTCCATAAGGCATTGGAGCGCCTTGGCGGTCATGCGCCGCCAGTCGTAGTGCCAGATGATGCCGAGTGCCGTTCCTATCATGGCGAGGGAGACCAGCAGGGCGCCTGTCGTGTTCATCAGGATCTGGAGCCAGCCGGCGCCGGGGGCGCAGAACTTCTGGCCGATGACGCCGCCGGGAAGCCTGTAGATGTTCAAGGAGGAGGTTGCCGACGGGAAGCTGTCGGGGAAGAGCGCGAGGGCGAAGGCGCAGCCCACGGCGAAGAGGGCGATGGCGGCGAAGTAGGCCCAGGAGGAGCGGCGCAGGCCGCGCCTGTAGACGAGGCGGCGGACGCTGCAGGCCAGCGTCAGGATGACGACGGGATAGGCGGCCAGGCCGAGGGCGACGAGGGTCGTCCAGCCGATGCACGCCCCCGCGGCGCCGATGAGGTTCCGTGGATAGGTGGAGTCCGCGATGCCGCCGGCGTAGAAGTCGATGTCCTCCGGATGGAAGGAGAAGAGGGCCATCGTCCAGAGGATGAGCAGGAGCAGGATGAGGACGCGGCGGTAGCGGAAGGCGGTGTCGGCGGACTTGTCCTCGGCGATGTTCGCGGCGGCGGTGTTCAGGGCGGTCGGGATGGAGGAAGGCGTGGTCAGGGGCATGGAGGCAGGAGGGCGTGCGTTCAGGCGTGGTGGTAGTTGTAGAGGGCGGCGGCGGCGATGATGAGCAGCGCGGCCAGGATGCGGCGGGCGACGACCAGGGCCGACGCCTTGCCGTCCACCTTGTAGAGGCCGACGAGGTTCAGCAGCTGGACGAAGAGGATGGCCAGCAGCCCGCGGCTGGCCTGGATGATGTTGCCGTAGACGGTCCCCAGGCGTCCGAGGCAGAAGCTGAAGAGGACGATGGAGGGGACCCAGAAGAGGGCGTAGGGGAAGGTGTGGAGGGCGGCGCCTCGCGTGCGGAAATGGGCGGGGCCCAGGAGGACGACCGTCAGGCCGATGAGGCCGCAGAGCAGGTAGGTGAGGAAGGTGCTGGCGGCGGAGGCGGCGAAGAGGTCGTCGCCGTAGATGGGCCCCTGCATGCACGGCAGCATGAGCTTGATGCATGTGTCCGACATGCAGTAGGCGGCGCATCCCGCCATGACCAGCGCCATGTTCAGCCAGCCGATGCGGTGGCCTGCGTTGTTCAGGACGAAGGCCGCCAGGACGGTCAGGACGATGGCCACAAGCTGCAGGAGGGTGAAGTGCTGCCGGAAGGCGACCAGGTTCAGCAGGGCCAGCATGGGCAGCTTGAGGCCCAGCAGCGGCACGATGCGCGAGGCGTCGATGTTGCGCTGGGCCAGGAAGACGAGGCATTGGCCGAGGCAGTAGAAGAAGACCGTGGCCAGGAGGATCGGGAAGTAGGCGCCCACCCGCGTGAGCAGCGCCTTGTTCCAGACGAACAGGAGGCCCGCCAGGGAGACGAGCGTCATCCCCATGAGGGCGTTGAAGAAGAGGCCCACCGGGGTCAGGCCGGGCGTGCGCCGCATGGCCCATCCGCTGGACAGGTAGGAGCAGGCCATCAGCGCGGCCGCGCCGATGCCTGCATAGACGCCTGTGTCGATGGACGGGAAGGACATGGCGGCGGACTAGTTGTAGAGGGTCGCCTCGTCCAGGACGGCGACGCCCGCCGCCTGGAGGATGCCGACGGCCTTCTCGCCTTCGGAGAAGCGGAAGACCATCAGGGGGTTCGGGCTGCTGCTCTGGGCCACGGCGTACATGTATTCGATGTTGAGGCCGGCTCCGTCCAGGAGGGCCAGGACGCGTGCGAGGCCGCCCGGCTGCGATGAGACTTCCACCACGCTCACATTGCTGATGCGGCAGACGACGCCCTGTTCACGGAGGACCTGTGCGGCCGCCTCGACGTCCTTGACCAGCAGGCGCAGGATGCCGAAGTCGGCGGTGTCGGCGACGGAGATGGCGCGGATGTCGGCGCCGGCGTTGCCCAGCTGGCTGATGACGCCGGCGAGACGCCCCACGCGGTTTTCGAGGAAGACGGAAAGTTGGCGTATCTTCATGGTGTTTCCTCCGTGCCTGCTAGGCTTTGCGCATGTCCAGGACGTGCTTGGTCTTTCCGGCGGAACGGGCGATGGAGCCGGGTTCCACGAGCGTGATCTTGGCGTTGATGCCGATCATCGCCTTCATGCGCTCGCGGATGCGGTTGCGGAGGCTCTCCAGGACCTTCACCTCGTCCGAGAAGACCTGCGGCGTGACCTCCACCTGGATCTCCAGGGAATCCATGGACTGTTCGCGCGTGACGACCAGCAGGTAGTGCGGTTCGATGCCCTCGAATTCCAGCAGGAGGCTTTCCACCTGGCTGGGGAAGAGGTTGACGCCGCGGATGATGAGCATGTCGTCGCTGCGCCGGCGGATGCGGTCCATGCGGACGAGGGTGCGGCCGCATGGGCATGGCTCGTAGTGGAGTGTCGTCAGGTCGTGGGTGCGGTAGCGCAGGAGCGGCATGCCCATCTTGTCCATGGTGGTGAGCACGAGTTCGCCCTCCGTCCCCGGCGGCAGCGTCTCGCCCGTCGCGGGGTCGACGATTTCGGGGTAGTAGTGGTCCTCGAAGATGTGGAGGCCGTTTCGGCATTCGCAGTCGCCTGCGACGCCGGGGCCCATGATCTCGGAGAGGCCGAAGATGTCGTGCGCCTTGACGCCGCTCTCCGCCTCGATGCGCTGCCGCATCTCCTCCGACCATGGTTCCGCGCCGAAGAAGCCGTGGCGCAGCGTGCTCTTGCGGAAATCAAAGCCCTTCTCGGCGGCGACCTC
>CACZQQ010000406.1 GCA_902783355.1 uncultured bacterium | reverse complement strand
TATTTCTTCCCTGCGAGGGCCTTGAAGAGCTCGATCGCCTCCTCCCGTGAGAGGACTGGGGCGTTCTCGTCGGCGGCCCTGCGGAGCTCCTTCCGGTAGGGGTTTATGTCGGCGGGGTTGACGGTGGCGCCGGCGCCCGCGAAGCCGTTGACCGTGTTGGTGACGTGGGCGAGGATGGAGGCGGTCTCGTCCCAGTTCGTGCGCAGGCGCGCGATGGCCATCCACTCAAGCTGGCGGAGCGTCAGCGGGCCGGGGTCGCATCCGACGATTCCCGCGTATTCGCAGGCGAGCTGCTCGAGGGTGAGGCGGCGTCCATCCGCGCGGCCATCTCCTCCGCGACGGCCTGCGTCCGCTGCTGCTCCTCCCTTCCGATCGGGACCGCCCTGCGGAGCAGCGTCGCCTGGGCTTTCGGGAAAAAATCGGTCAGTGCGTCGAGGAGGGCGAAGCAGGCCTGCTCGAGGCAGTCGCCGGCGAGGGAGTCGAGGAACGCGTCCTCGGTGACGCCCCTTCTCTCCGCCTCCGGCTCGACGACGGCGTAGATGACGCGCGCGGCGAGGACGGGGGCGTCGGCCATTTTGGCGGCGGCGCCGCCGGGCTGGAAGGCGACGATGGCGCCGAGGTCGACGCCCGCGACGTCGCGGATGCGGCGGATGGTGGAGACGGTGACGGCCATGAATCGGGGCAATATCCGGAGCCGACGTCGCCGCTGGAATGGCCTGCTATTTTGAGGGCGGTTGGATAAGGGTGACGACACGCTGCGGGAAGGGTATGTTCAGCCCGTTGGATTCGATGACCTCCTTGAGCTGGCGCTTGACGTCCCAATAGGCTTTCCAGTAGTCGGCGGTCTTTGCCCAGAAGCGGAGGGTCAGGTTGACGGAGCTGTCCGCCAGGTCGGCGACCATGACATCTGGCGCGGGGTCTTGGCAGACAAGCGGATGCGTCGCCAGCAGCCTTTTGAGGACCTCCAGGGCGGCGGGCAGCGAGTCGCCGTAGGCGATGCCGACGGTGACGTCGGCGCGCCGCGTCGGGTTGCGCGAGTAGTTCTTGATGGGCGTCCCGAAGATGACGCTGTTGGGGGCGGAGACGTAGATGCCGTCGAAGGTCTTGAGCGTCGTGGTGAAGAGGCCCATTTCCATGATGGTGCCGCTGACGCTGCCGCAGTCCGCGTAGTCGCCGACCTTGTAGGGGCGTTGGAAGAGCAGCATGAAGCCGGCGGCGATGTTGCCGAGGGAGTCCTTGAGGGCAAGGGCGATGGCCAGGCCGGCGGCGCCGAGCACCGTCAGGATGCTGGCGGTGTTCACGCCGAAGAGGTCGAGGATGACGAGGGCCGCCAAGATCCAGATGAGGCCCTTGGCGAGGCTGCCGAGGATGTTGCCCAGCGTGTTGTCTCCCGTGGCGAGTTTCTTTGTGGCGGCCATGATGAACCTGCGGCAGAGGCGGTTGACGAGCCAGGCGACGGCGACGACCAGCACGGCCAGCAGGAGCGCCTTGCCCGCGCGCAGCACTTCCGGACGGTGGTTTTGCCACAGGTTCCCCAAGGTGGAGGTCGTTCCCTCCACGCGGGTTTCGGCGACGGTGTTTGCGGGCGTGTTTTCAGGCGTGCTTTCGACGGGAGTGGTGGCCTCCTTGCGGGCGGAGGCTTCCAGGACGGCATTCGTATCGTTGCCCATAGTTTATTGGTAATTAAAAAGTTACGACTTATGTTCTGTGGATTTCAGGAAGAGGGTGCAGGCCAGCAGGAGGGCCAGGCCGCAGGCGTCCGTCAAGAGGCCCGGATGGAGCATGAGGAGGCCGCCGGCGGTCAGGAGAAGCCGCACAGGGAAGGGGATCCTGCGGAAGAGGAAGCCGTTGAGGGCGCTGGCGAGTCCGAAGAGGCCCAGCAGCGCGGTCGCGGTGATAAGGAGCATCTTGCCGAAGATGGCGAAGGTGCCGCCTTGCATGTTGACCATCAGCAGCTGGGGGCTGTAGGCGAAGATGTAGGGGACGATGAAGGCGGCGACGGCCAGTTTTGTGGCGTTGAGGCCCGTCTTCATGGGGTTCGCCCTGGCGATGGCGGCGCCCGCGTAGGCGGCCAGCGCGACGGGGGGCGTGATGTCCGCCACGATTCCGAAGTAGAAGACGAAGAAGTGTGCGCAGACGACAGGGAAGCCGAGCTGGACAAGGATGGGGGCGCAGGTGGAGGCCATGATGCAGTAGTTGGCGGTGGTCGGCACGCCCATGCCCAGGACGATGCAGCACAGCATTGTCAGGAGGAGGCCCACCAGCGTGGCGTTCCCTGCGAAGTTGACGATGGCGTTGATGAGGACGGAGGCGAGGCCCGTGGTGGTGATGCAGCCCGCGATGAGGCCCGCGATGGCGCAGGCCACGGAGACGGTGATGGCGCCTCTGGCGCCGGTCGTCAGCGCCTCGTAGGCCAGCTGCAGCGCGGTCTTCAGGCAGCGCCGGAGGAGGCCGCCGAAGGTTTGGCCCTCTTCGCGGACGCCCCACGCGGTGGCCAGCAGGTGGACGAGCCCGATGAGGAAGGCGGCGGCGATGGAGACGGCGGCGGAGAAGGCCATCGTGCGTGCGCCGCTGGTGATCAGCGCGATGAGCAGGATGAGGGGGAGCAGCAGGTAGGTGTTGCGGGCCAGATGCCCCCATCGCGGCAGGGCAGACTTGTCAAGCCCCTTGAGCCCCAATGCCTTGGCCTCCAGATGGACGGCGATGAAGATGCCTGCGAAATAGAGGAGGGCGGGCAGGATGGCCTTTGTGGCGACCTGCACGTAGGGGAGTCCCGTGTATTCGGCCATGAGGAAGGCGGCCGCGCCCATGATGGGCGGCATGATCTGCCCGCCTGTGGAGGCGGCCGCTTCCACGGCCCCTGCGAATTCAGGCCTGTAGCCGGTCCGCTTCATCAGCGGGATCGTCAGGGCGCCCGTGGTCACCGTGTTGCCCACGGAGGAGCCCGAGACCATGCCGCAGAGGGCGGAGGAGAGCACGGCGACCTTGGCGGGCCCGCCGCTGGACCAGCCCGCCAGTCGGTTGGCCAGTTCGATGAAGAAGGCGGCGATGCCTGTGCGCTCAAGGAAGGCGCCGAAGATGATGAACAGTACAATATAGGTAAAGCAGACGTTGACGGGGGTTCCGATGACGCCTGAGGTCGTGTAGAAGAGCGTGTTCGTGATGTCGCGCAGCACGATTCCGAAGGGCGTCCTGTAGCCCAGCTTGTTGCAGAAGGCGTAGACGAGGAGGGCGCCTGCCACGCACAGGATGGGGACGCCCACGCAGCGGCGGCACAGCTCGGCCACGCAGAGGAGGCCCGCCACGCCGATGGCGATCTGCATCGGGGTGAGGCGCCCCATCTGCTTGATGAGGGGAAGGGCGTGCGTGGCGTGGTAGAGGAAGCAGGCTGTTCCGACGGCCGCCAGCAGGATGTCATGCCAGGGGAGGCTGTTGGGCCTGTGGGGCCTGCGCGTGGCGGGGAAGACGAGAAAGCCCGCCAGGGTCATCACGCCCAGGAAGAGGGAGAGGCGGACCTCAGGCAGCGCCGTGGAGAAGAGCGTCACCCAGATGCAGTAGAGCGAGACGCACGCAAGGAATGCGTTGACGCAGTGCTTGGGCCAGCCTGTCCAAAGCCTGACGATGGATTCCCTGTCGAACTGGCGCATCACGTCGTCCAGCGGCGCGTCAGTGTCTGGATGGTTCGCCTCAGCCATGACGTCGGCCTATTTGGTGGGGACGTTGAAGCCCTGCTTGGCGAAATAGCTGGCCGCTCCCGGATGGTAGGGCACGGAAGTCATGGAGGCGCCGTATTCGGGGAAGACCTCCCTGTATTTGGCATGGCTGGAGATCAGCTTGGGCGCATTGTCGAAGATGTCCGCGCAGAGGCTGTAGACGGCCTCCGCGGGCATGTCGTCGCGCGCGATGACGACGGCGCCGACGGCGACCGTGCGCGTGTCGTGCGGCATCCCGTAGGTCTCCTTCGGGATGGTGGCCTGCATGTAATAGGGCGAGCGCGCG
>CACZQQ010000405.1 GCA_902783355.1 uncultured bacterium | reverse complement strand
TTCCGGCGGATGATGCCCTTGATTGTGTCGATGAGGTCTGCGGGCATGTCGTTCACATGAAGAAGGAGATGATGTCGCGGCGCATCTTGGCCTGCTGGGGGGTGCCGCCCAGGCCCTGGAAGAAGGCGCGCCACTGTTCGGCGCGCTGCGCGGCGGGGGAGGCGTAGTGCGCCTGGTCCCAGCGGGACTGCTCCGACTTGTTGTAGCTGCTTGTCGCGCTGACCGGCAGATATTCGATCCACTCGACGGCGACGTCGTGGAGGCGCCCGTCGCCGCCGCGCACGCTCTGGTGGTCGACGCGCGTGACGCCGCGGAAGCCGTTGGCGACCACCTGCACCTGCGCCACCCCGTTCCGGCGGCGCACCACATGCGTCTTGAGGATGCTGTGCGTGATGGACTCCGGCGCCTTGAAGCGGTCCTCCCCGTAGTAGTTGGCCAGGGCCTCGTCCTCCCAGACGGCCGCCTCGGGGGCGGCCCCCACCTCGTCGCGCGACATGTCGTAGAGGCCGCGCTTCTCCTGGTAGAGGGGGACGGCGAGCAGGGGGGCCATGGCGAAGTAGAAGGCGCGGAAGTAGGTGCAGCAGTAGTCGATGAACTTCTGCCGCGCGTCCTTGAGGTCGAAATTGCGGTAGAGGGCGGGGTCGGCGTTGAGCTCGACCTCGCGGAGATGGGCGGGCTGGACCACGTTGCAGCGGTGCCATTTGACGACGCTGAAGTCGTCGCCGTAGCCGACCTCCTTGTCCTTGATGAGGCGGAGCAGCTCGCGCTGCGCCCAGGGCGTGAAGAGGAGGCGGAACTCCTTCTCGTCGTTGCGGTCGCGCGTGTTGAAGAGGGTCTCGAACTCCTCGTTGGACATCATGGTGTACTGCGATTCGTCCTCCAGGTTCTGCGAGAAGGCCTTGAGCTTCTTGGCGGCGTGCCTGAGGCGCATGCGGCCGAAGAAGCCCTGGCTGACCTCGGAGAGGCCCTCCGGCTGCCGCGTGAAGGTGAGGTTGGGGGCGGCCTCGTTGCCGTAGACGAGGCGGCTCTCCTCGGCATAGATGGGGAGCGGCTTGGTGACGGAGGCGGTCAGCGTCTCGCTGCGGTGGACGGTGCGCGTCTTGCCGTCGCTGCCCCGGACGCGCTCCGTCCAGTGGATGGTCTTGTAGCCGTAGTAGGTCTTTGTGCCCCAGTCCTGGTTGAGGGTTCGGACCACGGCGAAGGGGTTTCCGCGGAAATGGCCGCTGACGACGGCCGTGACGGACTGCGTGTCCTCCCTGGGGTCGGTGCCGTAGTCGAAGTGGCCCTGCAGCTCGGCCATGCGGTCGGCCGTGCAGAAGCGGTCGAATTGGAAGTCGGGGATGACGGCGGAGATGAGGCGGGCGGGGATGTCCCATTCGTAGAGGCTGTTCAGGGGCTCCATCTGCTCCCACGCCTTCTTCTGCTCCGCCGCGGCCTCCTCCTCCTTCTCCTGCTGAAGCTTCTTCAGGCGCCGGTAGCGCGGCACCAGCCATTTGAGGAGGGGGAGGAGGTAGACGAGCAGGCCGCCCAGCGCGCCGAGGAGGGGGGGGAGCGCCTGGGCCTGTTCCTCTTCGAAGTGGATGTGGCGGTAGCCCAGGTAGGCGCCCGCGCCCAGGAAGAGCAGGAGCAGCGCCCAGATCCAGAAGAGGGTCGTCCCCTTCTTGCTGCCGGCGGCCGCCGCCTCGGCGCACAGCGCGCGCCAGCGGGCGACGGTCTCTTCGTTGGCGGCCGCGTCCACCTGCGAGGCCGCCGCCAGTTCGTCGAAGGACGACTCGGCCTGCTTCTGGAAGGCTTCGCGGAAGTCCTGCGCGTAGCCGTCAAGCGGCGAGATGACCTCCTCGCCGAATTTCAAAAGAAGGTCCCCCGTGCCTGGGCCTTGACCTCACTGGAGACGCTGAAGGGGATTCGCGTGGTATAGCCGGCGCGGGCGGCCACGATCTGCTTGGTGGGCCAGGAGAAGATGTCGGTGTTCCACTGGAGCACGGTGTCGTTGTAGAGGCTGCGGGCGGCGGTGATCTCCTTCTGCAGGTAGCTGTTCTGGCGCATGGCGTCGATGATGGTCGCGTGGGCCTTCAGCTCGGGATAGGCCTCCACCTGGGGGAAGAGGCGCGCGAAGGAGGCGTTGATGTCGGAGGCCACGCGGGAGCGGTCGCCGTCCGAAAGGTGGCCGCCGCGGAAGGCCGCCACGCTTTTCATCACGTCCTTGTCCAGGTCGATGGACTTCTGCACGAGGGGCGCCACGTTCTGGAGGATCTGGACGCGCTGCTCCAGGTAGTTGTCGATCTCGGAGGCGTGCGCCTGCAGTTTCTGCTGGAGCTGGCGCAGGTAGTTGCGCGCGTTCGTCTTCATCAGCTGGAAGATGAGGCCCGGGATGATGAAGAACAGCCACAGGACGACCTCGAAGATGACCGAGCCCGCGCCGATGGTCACTGGAATCTGCTTCTCGATCACGTTGACGTCGCGTCCCTGGGTGTTCACGGGGCCGGTCACTTCGTCCAATTCGTTCGCCATGTTTCTTTTCTCCTGATGAGGTTGTTTTTTCTAACTTATTTGATTTGAACAAGTTGTATTACAAAATCCGTGCGCGGGCGCGATAGCCCTCCCAAGGGCAGTTCCGCGCCTTGGAGCGCCAGGCGGCCGTGGAAATGGCGGCGGCCTCCGGCGTGTATTCGAGTTCGATTCGGCGTCGGGGCACGGGGACGCCCAGGATGGCGGCCGGCCCCGTGGTGAAGCGCGCCAGAAGCGCCTCCAGGGACATGTAGCCGCCGGCGACCAGCTCCGTGCAGGCGACGGCGAAGGCCGCCTCCAGCCCGATGATGCCGTTGGGCGCCTGCGCCCATGGGAGCGCCTTCTCCTGCGCCGTGTGGGGCGCGTGGTCGGTGGCGACGGCCTCAAGCGTCCCGTCCGCCACGCCCTTCAGGAGCGCCAGGCGGTCGGCGGCCTCCCGCAGGGGGGGCGACATCTTCGCATTGGTCCCCCAGCGCGCGACGGCGCTCTTGTCGAAGGCCAGGTGGTGCGGCGTGGCCTCCCCCGAGACGGGCGTCCCGTCCGCCTTCGCCTGGCGGACCATCTCGACGGCCTCGGCCGTGGAGAGATGCTGCAGGTGGAAGCGGGCGCCTGTCTCCATGGCCAGCATGATGTCGCGCTCGACCAGGGCAAGTTCGCCCCTGCGGCTGGATTCGGGGTCCTCGCAGTGGTCCACCATGAGGAGCCCCGCCTCTTTCGCGCGCACGGCGCATTCGCGGACGACGCCGCAGTCCGACGGCGTGCTGCCGTCGTCGGAGAGGACGGTGACGCCGGCGGCCGCCAGCGCGGCCGCGTCCACGGGCATGCGGCCCGCGCGGCCGATTGTCATGCTTGCGGCCTGGACGACCTGCACGCCGTCCGCGGTGTTTTCCGCCAGGCGCCGCTGCTGCTCCTCCCAGAGGGGCACGCTGTCGATGGCGGGCGTCGTGTTGGCCATGGCCAGCACG
>CACZQQ010000404.1 GCA_902783355.1 uncultured bacterium | reverse complement strand
CCCCGCCAACGCGAGGCCGAAGGCCGACACCCTGCAGGACCTCAACTCCTACGAGGGCAGCACGTCCGCCTTCGAGACCTTCGTGTCCAACCGCGTCAAGCGCGACCAGAACATCAAGGCCGCCATCAACGGGCTGCTGCGCCAGCTGGGCGTCAGCCGCTCCTTCAACAGCGACATCACCAACGGCGGCGCGCTTTCCGCCGGCGACCAGGGCGCCCTCACCGAGGCGGCCACGCGCTTCGGCAACCTGAACAGCAATTTCCGCACGCTCCAGCAGGCCCTGAAGTCGGTCGCCGAGGCGCTGCAGGGCGCCCGCGTGGAGGGCGTTTCATGGAAGGCGGGCGCCTATGACCGCGCCTTCAATCTCTCCGGCCTTGAGTCCGGCACCGCCGCCGCCCTCGCCGAAATCATCGGCAAGATCAAGGCCGACATGGCGACCGCCAAGGAGCAGCTGCTGACCATCGACAGGCTGAAGGGCGAGATCGAGCGGCTGAAGAAGGAGCTGCTCGAATGCAAGGCGGATGTCGAGGCGAAGGAGAAGCGCCTCCGCGAGGTCGGCAAGCTGGTGGAGACGGTCTATGCGGGCGGCGCCATGGAGTACGGCCGCAAGGCCGGCGCGGAGCCTCTGGCCAGCTTCTCGCAGGTGCCGAAGGACCTGTGCGGCCGCATCGTGCGGCTGGACACCCAGTTCGGCTACGCGGTCACCGACCTGCATGACGGCCTGGTCGTCAAGGGGACCCGGCTGTCGGTCTTCCGCAACGGCAAGTTCCTGGGCGTCATCAAGGTCCTCCAGGCGGACGAGTTCAATTCCCTGGCGATCGTGGTCGGCGGGCGCGCCGCCGACATGGCGGTGGGCGACACGCTCGTCCTGGCTGAGGGCGCGTTGCAGGATCCTGAGCTCATCGGGCAGTAGTTTTTCACGGGAGAGACAGTTATGGCAATGAATGACTTTGGTGTCCAGAAGGCCGGCCTTGGTTTCGCCGGCTGGTGCCTGGTGGTTGCGACACTGGCGCTTTTGACGACGCTCTTCTTCCAGTTCTACACGATGAAGGCGCTTTTCTTCTCCTTGGGATTCATGGGGATATGAGGCGTCTTCTGGTGTGGCTTGCGGTGGCCGCCTGCCTGGCGGCGGCTGGCTGCGTCGGGGTTGAGCGCAACCCCAACAGCGCCCTGCCGGGCAATGCGCCCGCCTCGTGGGAGGGCCGCACGCTCGGCGTCCCCATGAATTGACCGAATGTCCCGTCTTGACGAAATGAGCGCGGCTGGAGTTCCATGAAACCCCGCCGCGTTCTGTTTTTTTAACTGGAGTTTTCCTAATATGCCCCAAGGACATCTGATTATCGCCAGCGGCGGCACCGGCGGTCACTTCTATCCCACGCTTGCCATTGCAAAGGCTTACATTGCAGCAGGTTACGGAAACGTGACCCTGCTGGTCTCCGGAAAGCACGCGGCCGCCCAGCTGGACATCGCGCGGCAGAACGGGCTGCCCGCCCAGGAGGTCGAGGCCGTCCGCCTGCCGACCTCCTTCCTGGAGATGCTCTGCTTCCCCTTCCGCTTCCTGAAATGCTATTTCCGCGCGCGCGCGAAACTGCGCCAGCTGGGCGGCGACGCGCTTCTGGGCATGGGTTCCTTCGCGGCCGTGCCGGCCTGCATGGCGTGGCCCTACAGGAAGAAGCCCCTCTTCCTGCATGAAGGCAACGCCTACATGGGGCGCGCCAACCGCCTCTTCGCGGGGCGGGCGCGCGCCATCGCCCTCTCGCTGCCCCTGCAGGACGGCGCGCAGCTGCGCGGCGCCTATTCGCTGGTGACGGGCATGCCCCTGCGGAAGGCCGTCCTGGAGGCGGCGGAAGAGGAGGTCACCGACGGGATGCGCGCCGAGATCCTGTCGGGCTTTGGGTTGCAGCCGTCGCGGCGGACGGTGCTGGTCTTCGGCGGCAGCCAGGGCGCGGCCGCCATCAACCGCCTCCTCCTGGGCGTCCTGTCGCTGCTCTCCCCTGCGGACAAGGAGCAGCTGCAGTTCATCGTCCTGACAGGGACTCCCGCCAACGAATCGATGCAGCGGGCCTTTGCGCAATACGGCATTCCCGCGCGCATCGTTGCCTCGGACCCCGACATCCAGAAGTGCTACCAGGCGGCGGGGCTTGTGGTCTGCCGCGCAGGCGCCTCCAGCATCTGCGAACTGGCGCTCTACGGCAAGCCCATGGTCCTGATTCCCCTGCCGACGGCGGCTGACGACCATCAGAGCTGCAATGCCGCCACCCTGGCGGCGGCGGGCGCGGCGGTCATGCTGCCTCAGCGCGAGGCGACGCCCGAGCGCTTCAAGGGCCTTTTGGAAGACTGGCTGGCCAAGCCCGACCGCTGGAAGGACTACGGCGACAACGCCCGCAAGTTCGCCCATCCGGAGGCGGCGGAGGCGGTGGCCACCCTCATCGCCGAGACATGACGACCTCCGTCAATTCTTCTGCAATATCTATTAATAAGGTACGCGCGCGCGCGCGCGCGAAGGAGGCCGTCGAGCCATCGGCAGGACTGACGGAGGAGCGCCATCTCATCGCCCACGACAAGGCGGTAGAGGGCTTCCTCAAGTATCTCGCCAACGAAAAGCAGGCCTCCCAGAATACGCTGGAGGGGTATTTTCAGGACATCGCGCAGTTCATCCACTTCGTGCCTGAAATCGTTCAGGGGGAAGGAGATTGCGCCTGGGCGGCCGTGGACGAGGCGCGGGCGCGGCGCTACGTGGCGGGGCTTTCCCGCGACGGCGAAGTCGCCACCAGCGTCAACCGGAAGCTCTCCAGCCTGCGCTCCTTCTACCGCTACATGATGCGGGAGGGGCTTCTGGAGTTCAGCCCCTTCCATCTGCTGCGCGGCCTCAAGCGCGCCAAGCGCCTGCCTGTCGTCCTGACCGTCACGCAGGTCGGCCAGCTGCTGGACGCGCCGGAGGGCTTCTGGAAGGCCGAGCAGGCGCGCCCCGACCGCCATCAAGTCTTCCAGGACCCCGAGTTCATGGCTCTGCGCGACCACGCCATCCTGGAGGTCATCTATTCAGGCGGGCTGCGCATCTCCGAGGCCACCGGCCTCAATGACGACGACATCAACTACGGCGCCGGCGCCTTCCGCGTCCGCGGCAAGGGCAAGAAGGAGCGCCTCTGCATGCTGGGCAAGCCCGCCGCCCGCGCCATGGAGGCCTATCTTCTTCGACGGCATGAACTTGGATTTGACACGGAGGCGGAGAAGGGCGGCGCCCACCCGCTCTTCGTCAACACGAGCGGGACGCGTCTGACGCCGCGCAGCGTCCAGCGCTCCTTCGCGCAGTATGTGGCCTTCGCGGGACTGTCGTCCGACGTGACGCCCCACAAGCTGCGCCACTCCTTCGCCAGCCATCTGCTCAACGCCGGCGCGGACCTGCGCAGCGTGCAGGAGCTTCTGGGGCACGCCCGCCTCGGCACGACGCAGATCTACACGCATCTGGACTACCAGCAGCTGGCGGCCGCCTACACCGCCGCCCATCCGCGGGCGT
>CACZQQ010000403.1 GCA_902783355.1 uncultured bacterium | reverse complement strand
GTAGTAGTAGGTGTCGCCGTTGATGTGGTCCATGAGGAAGCGGATGCCGTCCTCGGCGGTGATGACAAGGGCGGCGTAGGGGAGGAGCTCGCGCTCCCTCGGCGTCAGCATCCTCCCGCAGGAGGCCAGCCAGCCGCGCGCGTACTGCTCGTAGAGATTCAGGTCGCAGGAGACCTTGGAGAGGTCCTTCTCGTCGTCCCTGGCGGTGTTGGTGCCGATGCGCATGGAGTCGCCGAAGTCGTAGAGCGGCGACGACGGCATCACGGTGTCGAGGTCGACGATGGCGACGGGCAGGTTCGTCGCGTTGTCGAAGAGGATGTTGTTGAGATTGCAGTCGTTGTGGCCGATGCGGCGCGGGATCTCGCCGTTCTCAAGCGGCACGGAGATCTTCCTGAAGAGGTCCTTCCGCGCGCGCACGAAGGCGATTTCGTCCGCCACCTGGGCGGCGCGTCCGACCGGGTCCCTGGCGATGGCCGCCTCCAGGGCCTCGTAGCGGCTCCAGGTGTCGTGGAAGTTCGGGATGACCTCGTGGAGGCGCTCCGGCGGGAAGTCCGCCATGGCCTGCAGGAAGGCGCCGAAGGCGGCGCCGGCCTGGCGGAAGACCTCCGGGTTCTCGGGGATGTCGTAGGAATGGACGGCCTCGAAGAAGCTCATCATCCGCCATGCCCCCGAGGGCGTCTCGAGGAAGTTCCGCCCCTCCTTTGTCGGAACCAGCGTCGGGCAGGAGGGGACTCCCGCGCGGCCCGGAAGACGGAGCCTCTCCGCCAGATGCGCCGTCACAAGCGCGAAATTCTCCATCAGGTCGTCCGGCTTCGGGAAGACGCCCGTGTTGATGCGCTGCAGCAGCGCGTGCGCGGTGGCGCCGGACGGCGTGACCGCGTCCACGCGGTAGGTGCGGTTGATGTAGCCGCTGTCCAGCGGGACGATCGCCGTGACCTCCCCCTGCATGTCGAAGCCCTGCGCGATCTGCTCCAGGACGTTGAGCGGCTCCTGCGGCTGGGCGAGCTGGCTGGCGATGAAGACCGCCGAATCGGGGGACTCCCGATGGTAGGACTTGACGATGGCGGCCAGCCTGCCCCGCAGGTCGCCGGCCGCCGCGTCGACGGCCTGGAAAAGCGCTTCAAGCGCCTTCAGGAAGCCGTCGAAGTCCAGGCGGACGGGATTGGCGACGTAGATGGAGGGATGCGGCGTCTTGCGGAGCCCCTCCTCGGGCATCAGCGGCTCCTCGTGGAGCTTCTCGCCCGGGCGGAGCCCCGTGTATTCGATCCTGACGTCCTCCCCGGGGACGAAGCCCGAAAGCCTGATGAGGCGCCGCGCGAGATCGTCGATGCGGAAGGGCGTCCCCATGTCCAGCACGAAGACCTCGCCGTCGCGCGCGAAGCAGGACGCCTGCAGGAGGAGCCGCACCGTCTCGCCCGTGGACATGCAGAACCTTGTCGCCTCCCTGTGGGTGACAAGGACGGGGCCGCCCGCCGCGATCTGCTGCTTGAAGAGGCCCATGGCGGACCCCTCCGAATCGAAGACGCTGCCGAAGCGGAAGGAGGCGAACTCGATGGCGCGCCCGTCCCCCAAGGCATCTTTCTCGAACGGCGGGAACAGCCTGTGGAACTGGCGCGTGCGCCCGAGATGCTCCAGCGTCTGCATCAGCATCTCCCCGATGCGGCTCGTCACGCCGAGGACGCTGGTGGGGTTCACCGCCTTGTCGGTGCTCAGCAGCACGAACTTGCTGCAGCCGTGCGCGATGGCGGCGCAGGCGGCGTTGTAGGTCCCGGCGAGGTTGTTGCGGACGGCCTCGCCCGGGCAGGACTCCAGCATGGGCACCTGCTTGTGGGCGGCCGCGTGGAAGACGACGTCGGGGCGGTGCGTCTCGAAGACCTGGCGGACGCGCGGATAGTCGCAGACGGAGCCGAGCTCCACCTTGAAGTCCAGGTCGGGGAACTCGGCGGCGAACGCCTCCTGCAGATAGTAGCCGCGGTTGCCGTTGCTGTCGAAGACGACGAGCCTGGCGGGGCGGCAGGCCGCCAGCTGGCGGCACAGCTCGGAGCCGATGGAGCCGGCGCCGCCCGTCACGAGAATGCACCTGCCCGCGACCTCCCGCGAGACCGCCTCCCGGTCGACGTCGACGGGGGCGCGGCCCAGGAGGTCGCCGATCTCGACGTCGCGCATCTTGGCGAGGGCGACCTCGTCGTTGGCGAACTGGTAGAAGCCGGGGAGCAGCTTGACCTCGCAGCCCGTCTCCTGGCAGATGGAGAGGATCTCCTGCTTCGCCTCGTGGCAGACCGTCGGAATGGCGAGGAAGATCCTGTCGATGGCGTAGCGGCGCACGTACTTCGGGATGTCCTGCCGTCCGCCGACGACGGGGATGCCGTCCATGCGGAGCCCCCACTTCGCGCGGTCGTCGTCGATGATGCAGAGGATGTTGACGTCGGCGAGGCTGCTTGTGGAGAGGTCGCGCAGGATCAGCTGCCCCGCCGAGCCCGCCCCGATGAGCATCCCGTGGTGGGAGTGCCGCGACCGGCCGAACCGCTTCCGCCAGTTGGAAAGCTCAAGGTAGCAGAGGCGGCCGACGAAACGGCTGAAGAGGAGGAAGCCCAGCTGGAAGGCCGTGCCGAAGACATAGTAGGAGAACGGCATGTGGCCGAAGCCGCATTTCACGACGAACCAGTGGAAGGGGACCGTGAGGCAGACGGCCCCGATGCACTGGACGAGCTCGTGGTAGCTGGCGAAGCGCCAGATGCTGTTGTAGAGGCGGAAGGAGAAGTAGACCAGCACGCAGAGCGCCGGAAAGACCTTCAGCGTGAGGAAATAGCCGCGCAGCCAGCCGCCGGGGACGGCAAGCGTCTCGAAGCGCAGCGCCAGCGCCAGATAGTAGCTGGCCGCCACGCTGAGGACGTCGTACACCAGCAGCAGGAACGCAGCCAGCCACCAGGATTTGGATTTGCCGAACAATGTCGTTAAGGGATTAGGAATTAGGAATACGTTAGTAAATATGC
>CACZQQ010000402.1 GCA_902783355.1 uncultured bacterium | reverse complement strand
CAGTTCGTAGCCGAAGCGGACGTGCTCCTGGATGATGTCGCGGCTTTCGGCGGGGGAGATGTTGTCGTGGGGGTTGACGCCGTTGCGGATGTTTTCCGCGAAGTAGCCCGGCGCATAGAGCTTCCCGATGTCATGGTAGAGGGCCATGGCGAAGGTGAGCTTGGCGTTGGCGCCGACCATGCCGGCGGCGTTGGCCGCCATGTCCGCCACCGCCAGCGAGTGCGCGTAGGTGCCCGGCGCCGCGTCCCGCAGCCGCCGCAGCAGCGGCGTGTTGATGTCCGTCAGCTCGGCGATGGAGAGGGGGGTCGAGAGGCCGAAGAGGGTCTCGAAGAGGGGCAGGACGACGATGCAGGCGATGCCGGTGCCCATGCCGTTGGCCAGGGAGGAGAGGAAGAGGAGGCGCGTGGTTTTGAAATTGAGGCCTGCGGGGGCGTAGAAGATTTCCGCAACAAGGATGATGATGCCCAGGATGAGGCCGCTTGTCAGGAACTGCATCCGGCGTTCCACATGCTGGAAGCAGGGGATGGCCACCAGCGAGATGAAGAGCGTGAAGTAGAAGAGGGTGAAGTGGTCGGTGGCGGTGGTGGTCAGCAGGGGCAGGAGCATCGCCTGGAAGACGGAGGTGATGGTGGCGAAGCGCCTGTCGAAGAGGTTGGTCGCCAGGGCCGGCAGGAGGGCCAGCGGCAGCGCGGAGAGGCGCGCCGCCATGGGCACCCGCAATTGCAGGTAGGCGGTGGCGAACTCCGTCAGGCCGAAGCAGGCGAGGCTGAGCATCAGCAGAAGCGCGATGAGGAGGACCTGCTTGTTCTGCCCGCTGCGCAGCGACCGCAGCATGACAAGCGAGTAGCTGTATGCCAGCAGGAAAAGCCCCATGATGAGGAAGGGGCCCCAGAAGGCGTCGGCGCACAGGAAGGCTTCCAGGGATGAGCCCGCCTTGAACGGACGGTAGCCCAGCCCCAGAAGCTGGACGAAGCCTCCCGTGCACCAGACCAGCAGGAAGAGCGGCAGCGCCGGCCAGTTCTGCGTGACGTCCGACAGCACCTTGTTCCACAACTCGCGCCCGCCGCTCTTGAGCAGTTCGTCCTCGCTGCGCCGGATGTCGTTGAGCAGCTTCTCGTGGTCGGCTGCGCGGCGGGAGGTCTTCTCCAGGGAGGCCTGGAGGGTGCCCTTGCCGCCCTTGCCGGCGCGGCCCTTCTTTTCAGTGTGGTTGGGGGCTGGCATGGGGTCTTGGGTGGTTTAGGCTCTGTCCAGGAAGGCGGCATAGCCCTTGTAGGCCATGTAGGCGTCCAGCTTGCCGGAGATCTCCCACGGGGCGTGCATGCACAGGAGCCCCACGCCGCAGTCCAGCACCTGGATGCCGTAGTGCGCCATGTAGAGGGAGATCGTGCCGCCGCCGCCCACATCCACCTTGCCCAGCTCGGACATCTGCCAGGCCACGTTGGCCTCGTTGAAGATGCGGCGGACCTGCGCGACCAGCTCGGCGGAGGCGTCGGAGGCGCCGGACTTGCCTCGGGCGCCGTCGTATTTGCTGATGAGGATGCCGCCGTTGAGCTTGCCCTGGTTGTCGTTGGGGGAGAAGGCGTTGGCGTAGTCGGGGTCGTAGAGGGAGCCCACGTCCGCGGAGAGCATCTTGGTGTGTTCGAGGCAGCGGCGCAGCACGAGGTCGTTGTAGGCGGGGGCCGTCGCGGCGATGAGTTCGGCCACGGTGTTGGCCAGGAAGGTGGAATCCATGCCTGTGCGGCCGACGGAGCCGATCTCCTCCTTGTCGCAGACCAGCGCGCCGATGGTGCGTGCCGGAACCCCCTTGAAGTCCAGGACGGCGCGGGCGGCGGCGTAGGCGCATACGCGGTCGTCCTGCCCGTAGCCCAGGATCATGGAGCGGTCGAAGCCCAGTTCGCGGGCGGCGCCTGCGGGGACGACCTCCAGCTCGGCGGAGGCGAAGTCCTCCTCCTCGATGCCGTATTCCTGCGCCAGCATCTGCAGGATGCGGTGCTTGGCGGCCTTCCTGGGCGCGTCCTTCGCCTTCTCGCCGTCCTCCGCGGGGCGGGAGCCGAAGACCACGTTCAGCTTCTCGCCCTTGATGGCCTCGCGCATCTTGCGCTCGTATTGCTCGATGTCCAGGTGGGGCAGCAGGTCGGTGATGGTGAAGACGGGGTCGCCGGGCTTGTCGCCGATGGCGACGGTGACCTTGGTGCCGTCCCTGCGCACGACGACGCCGAAGAGGGCCAGCGGGATTGTGACCCACTGGTATTTCTTGATGCCGCCGTAGTAGTGGGTGTCGAGGAGGACGAGGCCGCCGTCCTCGTAGAGGGGGCACGGCTTGAGGTCGAGGCGCGGGCAGTCGCCGTGGGCGCCCACGAGGTTGAGGCCCTCCTCGAGGGGGGCCTTGCCGACGACTGCCATGAGGATGGTCTTGTCATCGATGGTGCGGAAGACCTTTGCGCCTGGCTTGAGGCGGGCGCCGCCGAGGGTCTCGAGGTCCTTGAAGCCCTGCTTGGCGGCGGCGGCCTTCAGGCTGGCGCAGACAAGCCGTTCCGTCTTGTTGGCGCTGATGAAGGCGATGTAGTCCCGGCAGTAGGCTTCCAGGAGCCTTTCCTCGCCCTTGCCCAGCAGCTTCCAGGCGGGTTCATGCTTCCATTCCTTCACGGCATCCTTCTTGTTCTGCTTCGCAGGCATGTGTCCTATCCTCTACTTTTTGTCGTCCAGGTTGATTCTGATGACGCGCTTGGCCTTGCCCTCGGAGCGGGGCAGGGCGCCTGGCGCGAAGATGTCGCCCTTGGGCGAGAAGCCCAGGCGTTCCTTCAGGTGCTTCTCGACCATGTAGCCGGTGACGCCCGGCTCGGCCTCGACGTTGATGCGGATGTCCTGCACACCGTGCTTGGTCTCGATGATGATCTGGTACTCGGGCAGGACGCCGGGGATCTCCAGCAGGGCCTGCTCCACTTGTCGCGGGAAGAAGTTGACGCCCTTGATGATCATCATGTCGTCGTGGCGGCCTGTGATGCGTGCGAGGCGCAGGCTGGTGCGGCCGCAGGCGCACTTCTCGCGGGAGATGATCCTGGAGACGTCTCCCGTGCGGAAGCGGATGACGGGAATGGCCTCGCGGGTCAGGGATGTTATGCAGACGTCGCCGGTCTCGCCGTCGGGAAGCACCTCGCCGGTCTCGGGGTCCACGATTTCAGTGAGGTACTGGTCTTCCCAGACGTGGATGCCATCGTGGGCGCGGCAGTCCATGCCGGTGGTGCCGACGCCGCCAGTCTCGGTCATGCCGTAGATGTCAAAGGCCTCGATTCCCGTGCGCGCCTCGATCTTCTTGCGCATTTCGTCGGAGAAGGTCTCTGCGCCGAAGATGCCGATCTTGAGGTCGGGGAATTCGACGCCCTGCTCGTCGGCCACCTCCATGATGCGCTGCATGTAGGAAACGACGCATCCGATGGCTTTGATCTTGAAGTCATGCAGCAGCTTGATCTGGCGGGGCGTGTTGCCGGAGGAGGCGGGGCAGATGAAGAGGTTGGCGAGGCGTGCGCCGTGGTAGAAGCCGAAGCCGCCGTTGAAGAGGCCGAAGGTGGGCGTGATCTGGAGTCCGTCGCCCGGATAGAGGCCGGCCATGCGGAAGCATCGCGCCATGCACTCCGCCCACTGCAGAAGGTCGTTCTGCGTGTAGCCCATCACCACCGGCGTCCCCGTGGAGCCGCTCGACATGTGGAATTCGCGCAGCTCCGTCTGCGGAACCGTGCTCATCCCCAGCGGATAGGTCAGGCGGAAGTCCTCCTTCGACATCTGGGGCAGCAGGGCCAGCTGCTCGATTCCCTTTATGTCGCCGGGCTTGATGCCCGCCTTGTCGTATTTTTCTTTAAAATAAGGAGAACGCGCGTACGCGCGCGCGACCTGGTTGCGCAGGCGTTCGCTCTGCAGCGCGGTCAGCTCGTCGCGGGACATGGTCTCGTAGCGCGGATTCCAGTATTCGTTCATTGTCGTAGGCCTCTTGTGCTTGCTTGATGGGGT
>CACZQQ010000401.1 GCA_902783355.1 uncultured bacterium | reverse complement strand
GCACTCCTGCACCTTCTGGTTGTCGCGGAACATGCCGCTGAACTTGAAGAGCTGGTCGACCAGCGTGGTCTTGCCGTGGTCGACGTGGGCGATGATGGCGATGTTGCGGATCTTTGACTGCTCCATGGGCGCTTCCCTCTCCTTATCAATAAGGAGTAATTAGTGACTTTTCCTTAATATATATGACAATTCAGGACACTAACGCATAGGGAGGCATTTTCATGCAGTTGTCAGGCGTCCTTTTTGCCGCGAGGGCGTTGCGCGCGCCGAAGCGAGGCGCGTCAGGCGAGGCGGCGCGGCCGAAGTCGCGCCGCCTCGTTTCTGCCGGTGGCTGCTAGTCTGCGGTATAGCCGATGTAGGCGAGGTCTGCGACGCCCTGGACGTCGCTGGCGCCGTCGCCGAACTGGAAGCCGACGCCGATTTGGGGATGGGGGGCGAACTCGCCGATGGCGACGGGCTCCTTCCCGCCGTCGGCGTAGACCCTGTAGGTGCCGTCCTTGACACTGCCCTCGATGACGAAGGTGTGGAAGGCGTTGTTGAAGGCGAAGGGGAAGGACTTGGTGGCGAAGTTGCCCTTGGTGCCCTTGACGATGCAGAGGAGGGCGTCGTTGGCGAAGCGGACCTGTCCGAAGACGGCGGCGCCAGCCTTCGCGTTCGGCGCGGGGTCCTGCAGGGCGAAGCGGCACTGGAACTGCGGCGCCTTTTCGCCCAGGTCGTTCAGGCGCAGCTGCACCTCAAGGCGGATCTTGGTGGCCCGTTCGGAGATGGCGTTGGTGATGTTGGGCCAGCGCAGGTCGTTCTGGCCGTGGTGCTCGAAGCGCAGCACGGGGTCGGGGCGCTCGGCGATCTTCTCGACGGTCAGGCTGGTGCCCTGCTTGTTGTAGCCGCCGGCCTGGAAGCCGCGGAGGATGCCGGGCAGCTTGCCGTCCTTCGCGCTGTAGAAGACGTCGTAGCCCATGGTCTTGCTCTTGTCGATGAGCAGGCTGTCGTCCTTGATGATGTCGAGGGTGAGGGCGCTGATGCGGGCCATGACGGCGGGGGAGCGCCATCCGCCGAAGTCGCTCTCGTCATAGACCACGAGCACGCGGTTCGGGGCGATCTCCAGGACGCTGGCGTAGGAGCTGCCGGAGCCGTTGTAGACGGTGTACTGCTGGTAGTTTTCGCCGGTGCCGGTGAAGTCGATGAGCAGATAGGTGCAGGGGCGGCCGGTGACGACCACGATGGCGCCGTTCTGGAGGATGATGGCGGAGGGGGCCACGCCGAAGGGCGCGATCTCCTTCTCGTTGCCCCAGGTCCTGCCGCCGTCCTTCGAGCGCAGCTGGTGGAGGGGCGCGGTGCTGGCGACGCGCACGTAGGCCAGCAGGTCGCCGTTGGCCAGCTCGATGAGCTCCGTCTCGTTGGGGCCTTCGGCATACTTGCCTTCCAGGTCCTCCAGGATGGTGGAGACGTACTGCCACGTCTTGCCGTCGTCCAGCGATTCGACCATGAAGGCCATCCACTTGTTGTGGCCCTCCTTGTGGCCCTTGACGGGCATCACGAGCCGCCCGTCCTTGCAGCGCAGGACGTTCCTGTGCATCTGGCACCAGCTCTTGAAGGGCAGCTTCAGCGTGGACCTCTCGGTCACGACCTTGCCGTCCGCGTCCTCGATGTTGCGGGTGACGACGTGCTCGTCGAGCTCCTTCATCGACCAGCAGCCGACGGAGGCCTTCTTCCCGTCCAGCGTGTCGTAGGCGTTGAAGCCGCCGACGAGGCCGGGCGGCGTCCGCTGCCACGTCTTGCCGTCGTCCATGGAGTAGTCGGCGCAGCCGTGTTCGGTGACGGTGTGGACGCCCATGGAGTGTCCCAGGCGGATGGTGCCGTCGGCGAAGCGGTGCGCGAAGCAGAAGTTGAGGTGCTCGTTGCTCGACTGCACCATGTTCAGGTCGACGGGGACGACGGCGCCGCCGTTGAGCAGCTTCGTCCCGAAGGGGAAGTCTTCCAGTTCGGCGGCGAAGAGGGCGGCCGCGGCGAGCGCCAGCAGGGCGCAGAGGGTTCTTTTCATCATGTGTGTCTTTCCTGTGGTGTGTTGGTGTTGGGTTGTGGAAGAAGTGTTTGGATTAGAGGAGGGTGAAGGCGACGCGCTTGCCGCAGGCCGCCGCGAAGCGCACAAGGGTGCCCAATGTCAGGTTCCGTCGGCCGCGCTCCAACTGGGCGACATAGGTCTGTTTCGTGCCCATCTTCTCAGCGACTTGCGCCTGCGTGAGGCCCGCCGCCTTCCGTGCGTTGTAGAGGGCGATCACCATGTCCATGCGCGCCTGACGCTCGGCAATCTCCTGCGCATTGGCCGGATCGTTGAACCATGCCTCGCGCTCAAGGTCTTCCTGGCTGGGGTTCTCCGTCACTTGGCGGATGTCAGCCAGCAATTCTTCGTCCGTGTATTCGCGTTGCTTCATTTCACTTGCCCTCCGCGTTTTAACAATGCCAACATCCGTTTTGCTTGCTTGAGTTCGTGTGCAGGAATTTGCTCCGTCTTCTTGACATAGCCGTGCAGGCCGTAGATGAGGTCGCCCATGCCGTATGCGTAGAAGACACGCACGTTCGCCGTCTGGATGACACGGATGGCGAACAGATCGCCTTCGCCCGTAATCTTCTCACCGTATGGCATTGCAAGGAAGCCATCCCGTTCCAAGCGGAAGATGGCATCATTCAGTTCCTCTTTTACCTCGATGGGAAGCGGCCGCAGAAAATCTCGAAGCGGCATGAGCAGACGGAAATCTTTCTTTTTCTCTGCCATTGACAAAATATAACTTATCTCTTCTATTTTGGCAAGTCCCTGCCTTGCGTTTGCGAGGACAAGTGGCGTTGACGAAAAAGGCGCCTGAAGCGGGGCTCCAGACGCCTTGGCTTGTCAACTCATGCGGTCGCCACTAGATGGTGCCCAGCGTGGTGTCGGTGTCGGCATACTTGGTGACGAGATTGTCGCTCTCCGCCTTGATCTCCTGGAGGCGCATGGACTGGACGTGGCCGTCGGAGAAGCCGACGTTGGCGCGGTCGCCGTGATAGACGCGGATGCAGTTGCCGGTGTAGGGGTGCCACTCGAAGCTCTGGCACTGGCCGCCATCGGCCACCGAGGCGATGGCCCACGTGTCGGTGAGGAACATCATGGACTTCTTCAGCGCGCCGAAGTTGAGGGCGGAGTAGGCGCCGCCGACCTGGTACATGCCGCTGCCGAAATAGGCGTTCCAGTGGCCGGCGTTGCGGGGCAGGCCGTAGCTGCGGTTGCCGTTGTCCTGGGGCACGACCGAGTTGGGGGTCTGCACGGGGCAGCTGATGGTCTTGCGGCCCTGGATGTAGTTGAACTTGGCGTTGCTCAACCAGCACAGCGCGCCGCTGAATTTCTGGTCGGGGTTGGGGCTGCTGCCGTCGCCGCGGGTGATGAGCCACTGGTTGTAGTCGTCGGCGTAGATGAGGATCTGCAGTACGCACTGCTTCTGCTGGTTGACGCAGGTGATGGCGCGTGCCTTCTCGCGGGCCTTCGCCAGGGCGGGCAGCAGCATCGCGGCCAGGATCGCGATGATGGCGATGACGACCAGCAGTTCAATCAGG
>CACZQQ010000400.1 GCA_902783355.1 uncultured bacterium | reverse complement strand
TTCTTTTCATTGTCGGGTTCTGGAAATATTCAGGTCATGCGTGGATACTGTATCGCGGCAATGCAATCCCGCCACGCGCCCCGCGCGATTTTGTCCATGCCTCGCCCTCTCGCCCGCCCTGCCCACGGCGTTTATATTATCCGCAAGAACATCACACAAGAGGCAACCATGGCAACTATCACAATCGTCGGGGCCGGCATGATGGGGTCGGCCATGTGCTTTCCCGCTTCGGACAACCACCACGAGATCCGCCTGGTCGGCACGCCCTACGACCGCGCCGTCATCGACCGCATCAAGGCGGACGGCTACCACCCGAAGCTGCAGCTGTCCCTGCCGGAGGGCGTGCGCGGCTACCAGATCGAGGAACTCGCCGACGCGCTGGAAGGCTGCGACCTGCTCGTCAGCGGCGTGCCCTCCTTCGGCATCGACTGGTTCGCGCAGAATGTCCTCTCCGCCATCCCCGACTCCCTGAAGGTGCTTTCGCTGACGAAGGGCCTGGAGATGGAGCCGGACGGCGCGCTGCTGCCCATCTCGCAGGCCTACGCGCGCAAGGTCGCCTCCGGCCGCCGGCTGTGCATCAACTCCATCGGCGGCCCCTGCATCAGCACGGAGCTGTGCGCACGGCAGCACACCACCGTGGCGCTCTGCGGCGAGGCCCCCGCGACGCTGGCGTGGATCAAGTCGCTGCTGGCGACCCCCTACTACCATATCAACCTGACCACCGACGTGGTGGGCATCGAGTGCGCGGTGGCGCTGAAGAACGCCTACGCCGTGGGCGTCTCGCTGGCCATCGGCCTGGCGGACGTGCAGGGCGTCTCCCTCTGCAATCCGCAGGCGTCCCTCTTCGGGCAGGCCGTCCGCGAGATGCTCGCCCTGACGCGCATGATGGGCGGCCACACCGACGCGGTCATCTACGCCACAAGCGACCTCTACGTCACCATCAACGGCGGCCGCAACCGCAGGCTGGGCGAACTGCTCGGCCAGGGCGATTCCTACCAGGAGGCCCTCCGGAAGCTCTCAGGCGTGACGCTTGAATCCATCTCCATCATCACGCGCGCCGCCGAATATGTCCGCCGGCGCGAGCAGAAGGGCGACGCCTGCCGACGCCTCTTCCCGCTGCTCATGCACCTGGACGAAATCATCAACCAGGGCGCCCAGGTCGACATCCCCTGGGACGCCTTCGGGAGGAAATAGGCGTCCGCCGCCGCCTACAGTCCGTCGCGCCAATGTTCAAAGCGGTGGAATGTCAGGCGGTTGGCGTTGTGGAAGGTGTTGGCGCCGCGGTAGGCGGTGCGGCTGAGGAGGATGATGTCGTCCTCGCCGTCAAAGTGCCACGCGCAGTACTGGAAGCCCGTGAGGCGGCGTGAGAAGTCCCATTCAAGGCCCGTGTCGTCGGTGAGGGCGTCGCGCAGGATCCGCCAGTGGCGGAGGTCTTCGGAGACGGAGAGGCAGAGGCGGTTGCGGTTGGTGGTCGGCTCGCCGTCCTTCATCGCGATATAGTTGGAGAAAGTGACATAGAGGCCCGTCTTCGGATCGCGCCGGACAGTGAAGCGCGAATCGCCGCCGATGAAGTCGATGATGCCGTCGCGGTAGTCGAAGGAGAGCTCCTTGCCGTCGCCGGAGAGCCTGAGGAGGCCCGCCTTGTTGTATTTCTTCAGATGCATGCGGATGAGCTCCGCAAGCGTGCCGTCGGGGGCGGGGACGAGCGTGCCCTCCAGCCAGCCGTTGCCGAATCCGGCGACCTCGGGGTCGCCGTACTTCGTGTAGTCGAACTGGAGGAGATTCGAAAGCGTCCAGCTGGACGCGTCGAGCAGGTCGGAGGCGATGTCGGCGGACATGACGCCCGTGGCGAACTTGTCGGCACGCCATTCGGGGCCGCCCGGCTCGATGGCGTGCCTGTCAAAGCACTTGTAGATGCGGCCGCCATGGACGAGTTCCGTGCCGGAGGTCTCGATGCGGTATTGGTGCGGGAGGCCGGCGGGCGTGCCGCGCAGGATGACGCCCGACTTCTCGTCCTTCGGGACGGACCACGTGAAGCCGCCGTCCGTGCTTTTGCGGACCACCATGTCGCCGTAGTCGCGCGTCATGCCGATGTGGTAGACGGCGTCCGGCAGCGAGACCATCGTCCCCCAGTAGGCGTTGATGATGTGCGTGATGTTCTCCCACGACTGGCCGTTGTCCTCCGAACGGTAGATGCTCGTCAGGCCGTTTTCGCCCTCCAGGGTGTAGAGCTGGCCGAAGTAGTCGTGGCTGGCAAGCAGGGCGCCGTCAGGCAGGCGGACGAGGCTCGGGCTGCCGATGTAGCTCTTGGAGCGTTCGGGCTGGTGTTTGACTTCGACGAATTTCATGGCGCAGTCCCTTTTTTGATGCAGGCTGTTGTCCCTTCTTCCACGATTTCCCCTGGCCTCGGCAGGAGGCCGCCGTCAGTCGATCTTCCGCAGATCCAGCTGGGCCTCCTCCCAGAAGAGGGTGTCCTCCACCAGCTTGTCGTCGATTTCCCAGAAGTGGTTCATGGTGTCCTCCTTGGAGGGCCCCTTGGCCTGGACCTGCTTCAGGTAGGCGCGCAGCGTCTCGGGCGCCATGGCGCAGTCGGTCTGCGCCAGTTCGTCCAGATGCGCGAGCAATGCGGCGGAGAAGTTGCGGACGACGGGATCGTCGGAGGGCGCGTCCAGCGCGACGTTGAGCGTGCAGACGACGAGCGCGCCCTTGCCGACGCGCACCGCGAAGAGGTGGCTGAAATTCCGCAGCGTGTCGGCGTCGATGAACTCCTTGACGCCGAAGACAAGCCCCTTCATGCGGTCGCGCACGGGCTTGTCCACGCCCCACATCCACTCCTGCACCTTGGCGGGGAAGGTGTCGAGATTGACCTTGTAGGCGTCGTCGAGCAGGCTGTAGAGGTTGAGGTCGAAAAAGCGCGGGAGGGCGAGGGCGCGCCGCAGCGGTTCGGCATCGATGGCGCCGCCCAGATTGCTGCCGCGGTCCCAGATGCAGGGCTTGCAGCGTTCGCGCGCCCCGGGGAAGAAGTAGGCCGCCTGCCCCGCCGTCGGCGCCTTCGGCAGCGTCAGCAGCACCGTCTTGCCCGCCGACAGCGCTTCGAAGACGCCTTCGTCGAACTTATTGGTGACCAACGCGTTGGACGGTACGGGCGGCATTTCGGCCTGCGGATAGCCCCACAGCCGCCATTCGTTGGTCCATTCGCTTCCGTCGTCGGCGGCGAAGCGCGCCGTG
>CACZQQ010000399.1 GCA_902783355.1 uncultured bacterium | reverse complement strand
CGCCGCTGGCCGCGTGGCAGTGGGCCGCCCGCGACGGCTCCGCCGCCCTCCTCATGGTGCTCCAGAGCCGCTCCCGCCCCTTCGGCTACAACCCCGTGGCGCGCCTGCGCCTGCGCGGCCTCCAGCCCGACGCCCTCTACGAAATCGCGGAGACGGGGCAGCGCCTCCACGGAACCACCCTCATGGAGGCGGGCGTCATCCCCACCTACGCCCTCGGCAATCGCGACGCGACCTCCTTGCGGTGGCATGTCAGAAAATGTCAATAAATGACAGATTTTTCGTACAAATGAAGAAATCGGTTGGCAAAAAGCGGATTGCATGTTAAGTTAGGTGCGTTACATTCTTTGTCAACGGGAACACCTTCATGGTCAAGACAGTCGATCCAACCGAATTTTCGAATCTGCTCCACCTGCGGTCGCAGATTTTGGTGAGCAACGGGGCGCAGCTTGTGGCGAAGGGGGCGCGCGAATTCACCCTGACGCGGCCCCTGCTGAGCCTCCTGCAGTCCGAATCCAGCCAGCTGGAGGAGCTTCTGGACGCCTACGGGGCGCGCAGCAACCAGACGTGGCACCTCTTCCGCATGCACGTCGCCGTCCTGAAGAACTTCAGCGCGGCGGGCTATGAACTGCTTCACCTGAGCCACACCTTCCATTCGTACGACTTCCACGGGACGCATCCGGACTTCGACACGGCCACGCAGGGCGCCATCACCTTCGTCTCCGCCATCCTCTTCTGCTCCCTCAAGCAGCTGGTGGAGGACACCTACGCCTTCGGCTGGCCGCCCCCTGAGGAGATGCTCAGCTACGACTTCTCGGAGGAGCTTCCGGAGGGGATGCTGCCGAAGAACCGCGTCTTCCCCGGCAAGGTCACGGCGCAGCAGCTGGTGACGCGCCTGGCGACCAGCTTCCTCAACAGCACGGAGGACGCGCGCTTCCTGGAGACCGCCTCCAAATGCACGGGGCCGGACTGGCGCGGCCTCAACTTCGACCTGGTGAGCGAGGCGAACATCCGCGTGCTGGAGGAGAAGTTCCACACGCTGCAGTCCCTCTACGACACCTACGTCTCGCAGAGCGAGATCGAGGGCAACGACACCTCGCTGCGCTCCCTGCGCGGCCACATCAGCCTCGTCCTCCATCTGCTCAAGGTGCTGACTGTCTTCCTCCACTTCTACGAGCGCCACATCCATCTGCAGGGCGACGAGATCTTCTGCCACAAGAACTGCGTCCTCAAGAGCGACTGGTACCTGGAGATCGTCACCCGCTACCTCTGCAAATACAGCTACGAGTTCCTGACGAGCGCGCGCGACCTGTGCCAGCACATGCTGCAGCGCTACGCGGTCATCGACACCATCGAGGTGGCCGCGCCCCCCTATTTCGGCTTCCACGTGCGGCCGGCGACCCTCATCGCCAGCATCGTGCGCCACTACGGCAGCCGCGTCACCATGCATCTGGACCGCGAATACGACGCGGGGGTCCCGATGAACCTCTTCCTGGCCAACGAGTGGCTCAACCAGCTCAAGCGGCAGCACGTCGGCCGCGCGCTCTCCAGCTATTCCAGCACCATCAAGCACATCCAGTCCCAGATGGACGGCAACGTGCTCACGCCTGTGGAGGGCATCCACGAGCTGCTGCGCTCCATGGCGGACAAGGGCCTCATCCAGATCCTCTCCTATCCGCTGGCGGTGGCGAACATCATCAAGACCTCCGGCGCGAAGACGCTGACGGAGCTCCTGCAGGCGGTCATCGCCCATCTGCTGGCCCAGCGCCAGATCAACATCATCTATCCCGTCAAGGTCAAGTTCAGCGGCGACGTGCGCGTGCTGGACGACATCCGCATCCTCGCGGAGAACGGCTACGGCGAGAACGAGCGCGGCGCCAACATCCCCCTGCCGCCCGAACTGCTCTATCTCTCCCACGCCCGCCCCGCCAAGTGAGCCCTCGCGCGCGTACCTTAAAATAATAGGGTGCCATGGAATACACGATTTCCTTTCCCATCTGGTGCCTCCACGACACGCCGCCCTACGACGGCGCCTACCATGACCTGGACGCCGTCGTCCGCGAATCGGCGGAGCGCGGCTTCAACTGCCTCCGCGTCGACGACGGCGCGGG
>CACZQQ010000398.1 GCA_902783355.1 uncultured bacterium | reverse complement strand
CTCCTTGAGCGGTTCCTTGTCGCCTGGGGCGGCGATGCCGACGAAGATGCTACGGCTTTTGCCTACGGCGGCGGTGAAATCCGCGCCAGTGATCTCCGCGAGCGTCGCCGCCAGGTCGGCGGCGGCGGCACGCGAGCGCCTGTCGGCATTCTCGGCGATGACGACCTTGTAGTCGGTCCTGCCTTTGTCGGCAAGCGTCAGTTCGGCGGCGCGCACCGTCAACGCGCACACGCCGCACAGCAGGGCGGTCGCCGCCGCCCATTTGAACTCCCGCAATCCCGCCAGTAGCCGCCCCGTCACGCGATCCATTTGGAGCCGTGCGGCGGCTTTGGCGATGGCGGCGATTCTTTCAATCATGGTCATGGGAAAATCTTCCCGAAATGCTTGTTCCCCAAGAAAGTCGGCAATTGCCTGGCAAACGCCCGAAAATGGTAGCTACGACATCCCGCCGTGGTCCCCCCGGAGGGCGACGCAACGAACGATTCCGCCGCCCGATTGCAAATCCTGTGTGGCTCACCCGCCTGCCACGGCGGGACGCCGTGGCTACGTCCGCGTTCCGAAATGATTGGCGGCGCGGGGGGAGATTCACAAGACGACGATGTTCACCAGCAGCCCTGCAAGCAGCGAGAACCCGACCACAAACGACAGGTAGAGCATGAAGTGTCTGAGACCAAGGACAATCTTCAACGCGCCCAGATTCGTGATCTTGGTGGCGGGCCCCGTGATCATGAACGACGCGGCGGCGCCCAGGCTCATCCCCTCGGCCAGCCAGTCGCGCAGCAGCGGGATGGTCCCGCCGCCGCAGACATACAGCGGCACGCCGACGGTCGCGGCCAGCAGCAGCCCATAGCGTTTCTGGGGCCCGAAGAGATTGCCGACAAACTCCTCGGGGACATAGCGCTGGAACAACGCCGACAGCACCACGCCAAGCAGGAACCATGGGCCCGTGGCCCGCAGGTTCCTGCCCAGGTTGAAGAGGAATCGCAGCAGCGGATTGGGGTTGGTGTCGCGCCCCCTCCCCTCCTCGAAGCCTGCGAAGTTGAAGAACGGGCGGTCGCGGAAGGCAAGATGCACGGCCAGACCCGCCACGACGCCGCAGAGGAAGCAGGACAAAATCCGCACGGCAAGGGCGGTCCACCCAAGCGCCATGCTGTAGAGAATCAGCTGCGGGTTGAGGAGGATGGACGACATCATGAATGCCGCCAGAAAGTCATCTCTAATCCCCTTTTGAGAGAAGGAGGCGCATATCGGAATCGTCCCGTACATGCAGAGCGGCGAGGCGATTCCGAGCGCGCTGGCCGCAAACCATCCAAGAGGTCCCGACAGCCGTTGGCCCAGCCTGTCGCAGAGGCGGTGGATGCCGCCCTTCGCGAAGACGGAGATGGCGGAGCCGATGACCATGCCCAGGAGCCAGTACCAGAAGATCCGGCGCACCTGGAGGTCAAGGTAGTACCAAAGGTATACGGCCTCGCGCTGAAGGATGTCCCGCATCGTCGGAGGGCTACTGCTCGTCCAGATTGACCAGGCGGTAGTTGCGCTTGTAGACGCCGAGGCTCTGCGTGTAGTCCAGGATGTGGCGCCCCTGCTGCCGTTCGATGCGCGCCTTCAGGCTCTTCGAATCGGGGGCCTGCCAGACCTTGTCGACGCACGCCTGGTCAAGCGCGAGCGGATCCAGCGAGGCCAGGATGCCGATGTCGTGCATGTCGGGCTCCGCGGGGTTCGCGTTGCAGTCGCAGTCGACGCTCAGGCGGTTCATGACATTGATGAACGCGATGTTCCTGCCGCCGTCCATCGCCATGCAGACCGCCACGGCCGCCTCGCCCATCGCCTCAAGGAAGGGGATCTGCTCGCCACCCCATGGATTGGTCGCGCTCTTGCCGCCCGAATGGATGATGGCCTTGCCGGACTTCTTGGCGCTGGTGCCGCTGCCGAAGCCGATGGAGAGGTTCTTGAGCGCGCCGCCGAAGCCGCCCATCTGGTGCCCCTTGAAATGCGAAAGAACCAGGTAGGAGCCGTAGTTGCCGAAATGGGAGCCGACGTAGTCCTCCTTGAGCACCTTGCGGTTCACGGGAAGCGTCGTGTAGCCCTCCTCGTCCAGCAGGTCGAAGGGGGCGATCTCCAGATAGCCGCGGTCCTTGACGGCCTGGTGGTGCTTCGCGCTGGCGGCGCGGTTGCCGCCGTAGGCGGTGTTGCATTCGACGATCGTGCCGTCCACCATCTGCACCAGATCCTTGATGAGCTCGGGCCGCAGGTGGTTGGTCTTCGCGGATTCGCCTGTGCTGATCTTGACGCCCACCTTGCCGTTCGGCTTCCAGCCAAGCGCCTGATAGGCGCGGACAAGTCCCTCCGGGCTGATGTCCCGCGTGAAATAGACGACGGGCGCGGAGGCGTCCTCGACCTCCTCGCATTTCCATGCGGGGACCTGGACCTTCTTCCCCTCTTGGACTGGCGCCGACGCCGACGCCGGCGCCGGATGATGGCACGCCGCCGCACACAGCAGCAGAAGTGCCATCAGGATCGCAGAAAAAGTCTTCTTCATGGTCGTATCTCCTTTATAGTTCCAGGGTTGAAATGGGACTACCTTGTCGCCGCGGCGTAGGCGGCGTCATCGACAGGTTCAAGCCATTCGTTGGACGGCTCCGTGCCCGGCACCTCCAATGCAATGTGCTGGAACCATGAATCAGGGGCGGCGCCGTGCCAATGCTTCACGCCTGCGGGGATGTTCACCGTGTCGCCCTTCTCCAGACGGCGGGCCGGCTGGCCCCACTCCTGATAGTAGCCGACGCCGGCGGTGACGATGAGAATCTGGCCGCCGCCTGTCTTGGCGTGGTGGATGTGCCAGTTGTTGCGGCAGCCCGGCTCGAAGGTGACGCCGAAGGCGGGAACCTGCTCCAGCGTCAGCTTGTGGAGGTAGCTGTTGCCGATGAAGAACTTGGCGAAGTTCACATTCGGTTCGCCGACAGGAATCGGCGACCAGTCCGCAGGAAGCTGCTCGGGCTTGGCGGGACGCTGGACGCGGGCGACGACGGCCGCCGCCTGCGCCTCCGTCACGCCGTTGATTTTGCCGATGGCGATGTGCGCCGTCATCTGCGGTTTCGTT
>CACZQQ010000397.1 GCA_902783355.1 uncultured bacterium | reverse complement strand
TTGTCGATGAACTCCCGTTCGGGAAGGCGGAGGAAGGCGGCGATGGCGGCGATGTCGCCGTCGTCAAGCCGGACGATGCCCTGCCAGCGGCAGCACGCGCCGCATCCTGCACAATGGAACCTTCTCATCACGCCACTCTCCCGCGAATGCGCGTACTATGTTGCCATTTGCGCGGATTACAACTGGAAATGGCCGAAAAACGACGCAAGTACCGCGAGAGAAATTACAGTTAGTCACTTTCCCGAGCCATGTCCACCCCATCAGACAACATCCTCATCCGTCCGGCGGCGCCGGCGGACATCCCCGCCATGCTCTCCCTGCTGGAGCCGTATGTCGAGCAGAAGCTTGTGCTGCGGCGCACGCCGGAGGACCTGCTGGCGTGCCTCGCCAACTTCCTGCTGGCGGCGGACGCGGCCACGGGCGCGCTGCTGGCGCTGGGGGCGCTGCGCCCCTATGGCAACGGCATCTTCGAGGTGCGGTCGCTGGCGGTGGAGTGCTCGCAGGTGCAGTCGGGCATCGGCACGCGGCTGGTGCAGGCGCTTCTGGAGAAGGGGCGCCGCCTGTCGCCGCCGGCCAGATGCATCTTCGCCCTGACCAAGGCGCCCGCCTTCTTCGCCCACCTCGGCTTCACGCAGGCCGCCAAGGAGAAGTTCCCAGACAAGATATGGCTTGACTGCCGCGCCTGCCCCAAGTTCCACTGCTGCGACGAGGTCGCGATGGAATACACGCCGGCGGACGGCGGCGGCGCATAGGGCCATGGGGCGCGCCGCTCACCCGAGCCGATGCTGAATGTCCGCCAGGGCGGCCAGCTTCGGGTCGTGGGTGACCATGACGATGCTCTTGCCTTCGTCGTGGCGGAGGCGCCTGAAGATATCGACGACCTGGGCGGCGGAGGCCGCGTCCAGGTTGCCTGTGGGTTCGTCCGCGAGGATGACGGGCGGATTGTTGATGAGGGCGCGCGCGATGGCGACGCGCTGCTGCTCGCCGCCCGAGAGTTCCTGCGGGCGGTGGTCGCGGCGGTCCGCCAGGCCGACGGACTCCAGAAGTTTCTGCGCGCGCCTGACCGTGTCGGCGCGGTTGTCGCGCCAGCGCATGGCGGGAAGCGCCACGTTCTCCAGGGCGCTCAATTCGGGCAGCAGCTGGTATGACTGGAAGACGAGGCCGATTTCGCGGTGGCGCAGCCGTGCGAGGGCGCCGCCGGAGAGGCGCGCCAGATCGACGTCCCCCCTGAAGAGGATGCGTCCGGAATCGGGCCTGTCGAGGCCGCCCAGCAGCTGCATGAGGGTGGTCTTGCCGCAGCCGGAGCGCCCCGTCAGCGCAATCCAGGCTCCCGCCGGCAGGGCGAGGTCGAGCTTGTCCAACACGCGCACGGGCTTGCGGTTCAGCAGGAAGCTGCGGCAGACTTTCTCCAGTTTGTAGAGCATGTCAGGCATGGCTGTCTTCGGCGGCGCGCCGCCGCTACGCATCGCTGCGGAGGGCTTTGGCGGGGGAGAAGGCGGAGGCGTAGGCGGCGGGCACGAGGGCCGCCAGGACGCACAGCAGGAGCGAGAGGGAGACGATGCGCGCCAGGTCGCCGGCCGTGGTCAAGGCGGGAATCTCCGTCAGATGGTAGAGTTCGGCGGGGAAGATCTCCGCGCCGAGGCACCGCGAGAGGAAGCGGGCGATGGCCATGCGGTAGTGGAGGATGGTCAGGCCGGCGGCCGTGTCCAGCGCCGTGCCGACGAGGCCGATGAGGGTCCCCTGCAGGAGGAAGACGCGGGCGACCGTCCCGGAGGAGAGGCCGACGGCCTTCAGGATGCCGATTTCGCGTGTCTTCTGCACGACGACGGTGATGAGGGTGGCGGCGATGGCGAAGGCGGCCACCAGCACGATGAAGGTCATGAGGAAGTTCATCATGGAGCGTTCGTTCTGGACAGTGGCGACCAGGAGCGCGTTCTTCTCCTGCCATGTCTCGAAGTGGCATTCGGGATGGCTCATGCGCAGCCGGTCCGCCAGTTCGCCGACGCGCATGGGGTCGTCGACGACGGCCTGGATGGCGGTGGCGGTCCCCCAGTCGAGGCCGAAGAGTTCGGCGGCCTGGTCGCGGTGCATGAGGATGAGGTTGTCCTCGTAGTCGCTGATGCCTATGGAATAGTAGGTCCGGATGGTGCACTCCTCCGGCAGGTAGAACTCGTCGGGCTCGGTGACCTCCACCTGGCCGTCCTCCTTCCACTTGACGTTCTGCGTGAGGCGCGCGGGGGAGTGGACGAGCATCTGGGCGCCGACGGGCAGCCCCAGATGGCGCCCCATGCGCTGTCCGATGGCGACGTCCCCCTCCTTGAGCACATAGCCCTTGTTGCTGAAGCCCGCCTGGAGGCCGCTGACCTTGGAATCCAGCTCCGGCACGATGCCGCGCACCAGCCGCGGATAGACGGAATCGCGCACCTGCACAAGCGCGGTGCCCTCGATGACGGGCGCGGCCCTGAGCCCCTGCGCGGCGCCTTCGCGCTCCAGGTCGGCCATGAGTGCCTCCGGCTCCTCGAAGAAGCCGGCCACGCTCATGGGATAGGCGGTCAGGTGGGCCTGCATGTTCATCAGGCCCACATTGATGTCGTGCGCGAAGCCGGCCATGATGGAGCTGACGATGATCATGATGGCCACGCCCAGAAGCGGGCCGAGCACCGACAGGAGCGTGATGACCGACACGAAGTTGCGTCTTGGCTTTAAATACCTCAACGCCAATGAGATATCTACAGGCAACGGCATGTCAGTCTTGGAGGGTGCGCAGGACGAGGGCGCTGCGCGCGGGCAGGTAGAGTGAGATCGTGTGGGGCTGGAGGCTGTAGGGGACGAAGGCGTCCTTGCCCTGGAGGGCGTAGTAGTGCTGCGCGGGCGTCAGGCGTCCGAAGCCGTTGAAGCGGGCCTCGTCTGTGTCCAGGCAGAGGGCGTATTCCGCATGGGGGACGGGCAGCTTCCAGTCGCAATAGGAGTTGACGGGATGGAAATTGAAGACGAAGAGGAGTCCGCCGCGGTCGAAGGCGATGAGATGGCGCTCCGTGTCGAGCCAGAGCTGCCGCGCGGGCGCGTCGTAGAGCCCCTCCTCTTCGGAGAGCAGCGCCAGCATGGCGTTGTCGAAGGCGTTGAGCAGGCGGTAGCGCAGCTTGGGGTCGTCGCACAGGTCCCAGCGGCGGCAGGCGTGCTCGAAGGACCAGCCGTTGCCCTCCCGCGGGAAGTCGACCCACTCCGGATGGCCGAACTCGTTGCCGATGAAGTTCATGTAGCCCGCGTCGGCGGTGGCGGCTGTGGCCAGGCGCGCCATCTTGTGCAGCGCGATGCCGCGGTCCACCACAAGGCTCTGGTGCTCCAGGTCCATGGCGTCGTACATGGCGTTGCCGAGGCAGCGGTAGAGGAAGGTCTGGCCGCCGACGAGGGCCTGGTCGTGGCACTCCACGTAGGAGATGGTGCGCTCCTCGGGGCGGCGGTTGACCAGCTCGTGCCACAGGTGCCCCATGTCCCAATATTCGTCGGGGCAGTCCAGCAGCTTGAACCAGTAGTCGGTGACGCCCATGGCGAGGCGCGCGTCGAAGCCCATGCCGCCCTGCTCCGCCGGCGCGGCCAGCCCGGGCATGCCGGAGACGTCCTCCGCGATGGTGAGGCAGCCGGGACGCACCTGGTGGCAGACCTCGTTGGCCATGGTCAGGTAGGCCACGGCGTCCCAGTCGGTGTTGGGCGTGAAGTAGTCCTGGTAGGAGGCGAAGACGCGGTTGAGGCCGTGGTCGTGGTAGAGCATGCTGGTGACGCCGTCGAAGCGGAAGCCGTCGAAGTGGTACTCCTCCAGCCAGAACCTGCAGTTGGAGAGGAGGAAGCGTGCGACCTGGGGCTTGGCGTAGTCGAAGCAGTAGGAGTTCCAGGCGGGGTGTTCGCCGCAGAAGAACTGGCCCGTGTCGCCGCAGAGGCGGCCGAGCCCCTCCAGCTCGTTCTTGACATGGTGGGAGTGGACCAGATCCATGATGACGCGCAGGCCGAGGCCGTGGGCGGCGTCCACGAGCGCCTTCAGGTCGTTGGGCGTGCCGAAGCATTCGGCCACGGCGAAATAGTTGGCGACATGGTAGCCGAAGGAGGCGTAGTAGGGATGCTGCGCGACCGCCATCAGCTGGAGGCAGTTGTAGCCGTCGGCGGCGATGCGCGGCAGGATCTGCGCGGCGAATTCGGCGAAGGTGCCGATCCTGCGCTCCTGGAGGGCGATGCCCGGGTGCGCCTCGTAGATGAAGAGCGGCCCCTTCTTCAGCGGACGGCCGTCGTTCCTCCATTGGTAGTCGCCTTCCGCGCCCGGCACGACCGCGTTGAAGAGGACATGGCCGTCCTCGCCGCGCTCCCGCCGGACCTGCCGCGCGGCGGAGGGGAGTCGCCAGCCCGCGCCGCCCTTCCAGCTGACATGCAATTGGTAGCGCTGGCCGGGCCGGATCATGCTCTCCGGCAGGCTCAGCCCCCACTCCCCCTG
>CACZQQ010000396.1 GCA_902783355.1 uncultured bacterium | reverse complement strand
CCCCACGAGATAGACCTTCTTGGTGGCGGCCAGGTCGGTGACGGCGGTGGTGGGGGCTCCGGCCACGATGAAGGCCGCGTCGATCTTGCCGTCCTTGAGGGCGGCGGCGCTGTCGCCGAAGGACTGGTAGGTGGGCTTGATGTCCTCTTCGGTGAGGCCGTAGGCGCCGAGGATGTCGATGGCGTTGAAGTAGACGCCTGAGCCGGAGGCGCCGATGGAGACCGTCTTGCCGCGCAGGTCGAGGACGGTCCTGATGGCCGGGTTGAGCGTCACGATCTGGACCTGTTCGGGATAGAGGGCGGCCACGACGGAGAAGCAGTCCACCTTGCCAGTCTCGGCGAAGGTGTTGACGCCCTGGTAGGCGTAGGAGAGGACGTCGGACTGGGCGAAGGCCAGGTCGGCGGTCTTGTCGTCGAGCGCCAAGATGTTGCCCTGCGAGCCGGAGCCTGCGAGGCCGACAAAGCGGTAGGCGGTGTTGTTGGTGGCGTGCTGGGCGATGACGGAGCCGAAGGCGTAGTAGGTGCCGGATTCGCCGCCGGTGATGAAGCGGTACGACGCCTTGTTGTCCTTCGAACAGGAGGCGATGGCAAGCCCGGCCAACAGCGCCAGGCAGAGGCAGAGGAGTTTTTTCATGTGGCGAGTCTATTGGGGTTGAACGAGTTGGATTTCCATGACGAAATCATTCATGAAGAAGCCGTTCCCGATGGGGTTGTCGACGGTCTCGACAGTGCTGAATCCGTTGCGGAGATAGGCCCTGATGGCCTTGTCGTTATGGCGGTTCACATTCAGGCGCAAGAACTTGTATCCGGCTTCGCGGGCAAGTGAGATGGCCGTCTGCAGCATTCGCGAGCCGATCCCGCGCCCCTGGTAGGCGGGAAGAAGGTAGCACTTGTGCAGCTTCATCGTGGCGGGCTTGGCGTCGCACGGCCCCATGATGAGGTAGCCCACGGCGCGTTCGCCGTCGAAGACGCCCCTGAACTGGATGCCTTCGTCGTATTCGCGCTCCATGACGGCCGGCGCGTACATCATCTCCATCATGTAGGCGACCTGCTCCTCGGAGAGGATGGGGCGGAATGTGATGGGCCAGACGATGTCGGCCACCTGGCGCACAAGCGGCAGCTCCGCCTTGCTCAGAAGGCGTATCTGGATGTCGTTGTCGTGTCCTGTCAGCATTTGAAGCCCTGCTTGGCGAACCATTCCTGTGCGCGCTGCCGCTGGTCGCCCTGTATTTCAAGCACGCCGTTCTCGAAGCGGGCGCCGCAGCCCAGCGCGTTCTTGACGCGCGAGCAGAGCGTCATTTGCTCCAGTAGCTCAAGTTCCTGAAGGCCATGGACAAGCGTCACGGTCTTGCCGCCCTTACCCTTGCGCTGGATGTTGAAGGAGAGGCGTCCCTTGACCATGGGCACGTCCTCCGCCTTCTTGGAGCCGCCGGTGACAAGGACGGCCTTGTCGCCGCCGAAGGCCTCCAGAAGCGCCAGGTCTTCGGAGGAGAGTTCGGCGCGCTTGAGCTCCTCGGGGGAGGGCGGCGGTGGCGGCGGTGGCGGCTCCTCCTTCGGGAAGTCGATCTTGAGGCCCACGAAGGGGTTGTTCCAGTTGGCGGGAATCTCGTTGGGGTCCGCCTCCGCCTGATTGCGCTTTTTCTTGCTCATGGGAGAGAACGCTCTCCTGCGGGCGCCAGGGGCGTCCGCGGGTTGGGGCTATGATTCGAAGAAGTGGTCCACGTCGACGAGGCAGTCGGGGAAGGCGCGCTCCAGCTCGCGTCGGGCCTCCGGCGAGTTGTCGAACTCCGCCGCCAGCGCGCGGTACTCCTCCATGGGGACCTGGAGTATCCGGACGGGACGGTGCCCCTTGCGGGAGAAGACGATGAAGTGCAGGATGTTGCCGTCGTCGTGGGAGAAGTCGTAGTGGAGGCGGTGCTTGGCCGGGTCGAGCCCCTCCGTGTTGGTCAGCAGCTGGTACTTGGCGTATTCGACGATGCGGTCGTCGTAGCCGCGCTGGTGCAGGAGGATCTTCTCGATGAACTCAGGCCGTGCGAAGACCATGCGCAGCTCAGGCCGCTCAAGCCCCTGGGACATGGCGGCCTGGGTGGCGGCCGCCTCCACGTTCATCACAAGCTTCTTCAGCGCCTCGCCTGTGGCGGGACGCCTCTCCTGGATGAGCATGTAGGGATTCTCGGCATCCCTGTAGATGAGGCGGCACGGGATGTTGAGGCGGCTGCCGCACTGGGGGCATGCCGTGCAGTTCAGCGTCACCGAGAGCAGTTCCTTCAGATGGGGGGAGTCCGGCGTGAGGACGCT
>CACZQQ010000395.1 GCA_902783355.1 uncultured bacterium | reverse complement strand
CCGGCTTGCCCCACAGCGGGCAGCGCAGGTTGTTGCCGTAGGACATGTATTTGCAGTAGAGGAGAACGCCAGCGTAGGCAAATCGATAGGGATAGCCTTGGCCTGCGGTGGCGAGACCGCCGCCGTCCTCATAGCGCACGACAATCTGGTTGTTGTCGTCGGCGTACATGAGCAACGCGAGCACGTTCTGCTTGAGGGAATTCACGCAAGTGATGCTGCGGGCCTTGGCGCGCGCCTTGGCCAGAGCCGGCAACAGCATCGCCGCAAGAATGGCGATGATCGCAATGACGACGAGAAGCTCAATCAAGGTGAAGAGTTTTTTGAGGGGGGGGTAATGCGCATGTTCGTTTCCTCTTGGGTTGCTTGATGATTGCGTTGAAAAACTCAAAAAACAAAGAAACAAAAAACAGAAACCAAGAAAGTCTTACAATCAGTCCTCGCGCATAAGATAGCGCGTCATTGCCTTTTGTCAAGAGTATGTTTGACAATCATGCAAAAGAAACAGGAATGTCTTGAGAATGTCTTACAATCAGGCTTCTGACATAACATAGCATGCCTTGGCCTTTTGTCAAGCGTTTGTCTGACAATCATGCATTTCCCCAAAGGCCCTGGCCCACAAGTTCCATTCGTCCCACAGGTCTCGCCTTCCCTTCGCCTTCAGCCCAGGGCCCGCCAGGGCGCCTTTCTTCCAGCGGCGGGAAGCCGCCCCATGGGCACAGGCGCATTACATTATGCACTTGTGCACCTCCACAACCATCGACAAGTAGAGGAATCCATGAAAAAACTTGACAATTTCCAGCGCGGCATGGGCATCGGGGGATGGCTCACCAACTTCAAGCGCTACGTCAACCTGCCGGCCAAATGGCTGGAGGGGCTTACCGTTGGCGACTTCGAGCACTTCGACACCTACATCACAAGGCGCGACATCGACTACATCGCCTCGCTGGGCATGGACCACATCCGCCTGGGCTTCGACCAGCGCGTGCTGGAGGAGGCGCCCGGCCGCTACCGCGACTGCGTCTGGCAGCATCTGGACGACTTCGTGGCCTGGTGCCGTGCCGCAGGCGTGCGCCCCGTCCTCAACCTCCACAAGGCCGTCGGCAACTACTGCGACTGTCCCGAAAGCGGCGAGCGGCTCCTTGAGTCCGAAACGCTCCAGCGGCGCTTCATCGACCTGTGGCTCGCCATGGAAAGGCACTATGCCGCCGACAACGACATCATGTTCGAGCTGCTCAACGAGGTGCTGGACGTGCCGCCCGAGCCGTGGAACCGCCTGGCGGAGCGCACCCGCGCGGCCCTCCGCGCCGTGAACCCCGACCGCTGGATCATCATCGGCGGCACCAACTACAACGCGCCCGACAAGCTGGACCTCCTGCCCGACTTCCACGACGGGCGCGTCATCTACACATGGCACTTCTACACGCCCGTGGAGTTCACCCACCAGCGCGCCCTCCTGCAGCCGCCCATGGCCTACTACAACCGCGACATGCCCTACCCCGCCGACATGGCCGTCTACCAGGACTTCTGGAGGACGACCACGGGCCAGGAGAAGGAGTCCTACAGGCCCTACGCGCGCATGGACCGCGAGATGCTCCGGCGGATGATGCAGGGCGCCTTCGACTTCGCAGACGCGCACCCCGACGCCATCGTCTGGTGCGGCGAGTTCGGCGTCATCCGCTGCTGCCCCCTCGCCTACCGCGAAAACTTCTTCCGCGACGTCATCTCCCTTCTCAGGGAGCATGACCAGCCCTACAGCGTCTGGAACTACTTGAGCACCCCCTACGACTGCAACCGGTTCGGACTCGTGGACGACGACCGCCGCGAAATCCTCAGCCCCGAGCTGGCGCGCATCATCGCGGGAAAATAGGCCGCAGCCATGGACACGCTTCCCACTCTCCAGAAGGGCGCGCTCGAACGGCGCTTCCTGCTCGTCTACATCGCGCTCTTCATCCCCTATTCGGTGATGACGCCCTTCCTGCAGCAGCTGCTGCACCTCTACGGCTATCGCCACGACCAGATCGGCTACATCCTGGGCATGCTGGAGCTGATGGCGGTGCTGGCGCCGCCCGTCTGGGGCCTCCTCAGCGACCGCCTGCGCGCACCCCGCGCCCTCCTGCTTTCTGCTATAACTCTTTCCATACCAACACTTTATCTAATACGCCCCGCGCTCTCCACGCCCGTCGCGCTTCTGGCGGCCGCCGTCTTCGGCTTCTTCATGAAGCCCCTGATCCCCCTGACAGACGGCATCACCTTCGCCCACTTCCGAGCCGCCCAGGCCGACTACGGCCATGTGCGCATCGGCGGCTCCATCGCCTTCATCGCCAGCGTCTTCTGCCTTGAGAAGTTCCTTCACATCGGCGCCGACACCACGGGCCATCTGATCCTTGCGACGCTGACAGGCGCCTTCCTGGTCGAGGCGCTCTCCATGGTGGCAATCCCCTCCATGAAGACGCCCGCCGCCGCCAAGCGCCCCCCCTTCCCGTGGAAACGCCTCCTGACGCCCGGCTTCATCCTCTTCCTGACGGCCGCCTTTCTGGCGCGCTTCGCCATGATGAGCTACTACAGCTTCTTCTCCAGATACTTGAACGAAGTGGTCGGCTGCAGCAGCGTCGGCTATGTCTGGCTGCTGGGGCCCCTGAGCGAGTTCCCCCTCATCCTCTGCAGCGGCGCCCTCATCCGCCGCTTCGGCATCAGGCCGCTCTTCCTGCTGGCGCTGGTCGGCACCGCCCTGCGCCTCTTCGGCTTCGCCTGGGGCTCCTCCCTCGCGACGGTGCTTCTGCTGCAGCCTCTGCACGCCCTGACCTTCGGCGCCTACCACGTCTCCGGCGTCTCGTGGGTCGCCAAATGCTTCCCCGTGGAGAACCAGAGCAGCGCGCAGGCCATCTACTCCGCCCTGACCACAGGCCTCGGCGGCGTCCTCGGCAGCGCCTTCGCGGGCGTCGTCCTCCAGCACTACGGCTACATGACGATGTACATGTCCTGCGGCGCCGCCACCCTGCTGGCGCTGCTTCTGGCCCTCATTCCCGCACGGGATGCCGTCGGGGCCGCATCTCCTGACGGCACACGTGCATCAGCCAGCCCATGAAGAGGAAGATGAGGCATTTCTGCGCCGTCGGCAGCCACGGCGAGAAGGGCAGCCAGTGGCGCGAGATGGCATGGAGGATGACGGCGAAGGCGGCGGTCACGCCGCAGAGCAACACCGCCCATGGCCACGGGCTGCGGCGCTGCCATGTCAGCAGGACGAGGCAGGGGAGCCCGCCCGCCACCGACAGGTTGCAGCCCGTGTTGTGGATGGCCATGCAGACGTTCTCCGGCACCAGCGCGATGATGGCCAGCCCCGTCGCGTTGAGCATCCCGCCCCACGCGATGACGCGCGCCGCCCACTTCTGCGGCGTCCGGCGCGCCAGTTCGCCGTAGACGGAGGCGACGATGGCCGTGCTGACGAACATGCCCGCCATGAACCAGAAGTGGCAGGAGGGATAGGGGACGCCGTCTATCTCCGTGCGCCCCAGATAGGAAAGCATCTGGCGCAGTGGATTGTACCATTCGGTGGGCGTGGAGGCCATCACGCCGGCGATGTAGAAGCAGACCAGCGACGCGACGCCGCCCAGGAACGCACGCCTGTCCAGCCGGAGAGACGGCAGGCGCGCCTCCGTGCAGCCGGCGATGGCGAAGGCGACGAGGGAGAGAAGGTAGAGGGGGACGACGTAGCGGCCGCCAGGCGCGTGGAGGAAGGTGCCGTAGGAGATGAAGGCGTCGGAGACCATCAGCAGCATCGCGCCCGCAATCCACGCGGGATGGCGGCTCTGCCACGCAAGGCTGGCCAGCAGCGCGGTCGTCAGCGCATAGATGAAGACGCCAATGGCGACAGGGCGCGGCAGCACAGGCGCGAGGCGCACGGCGGCGTAGATGCCCAGCGCCAGCCCCCACCCCGTGAAGGTCCGCAGCGGGAAGCGGCGATCGCGCACAAGCAGCGCCGCCATCCAGCAGATTTGCGCGGCGGCGAAGGAGGCCACGCCATACAGGAAGAGCGGCTCGTCGACCCGCGCGTTCCACACCGCCAGACACAGGTCGCCTGGAATTGTAAACGCTAACCCTATGAGTGCCAATATGTTATGACAACGCACACTTCCGCGCGGCCGCGTCGCCAGGCGAAGGCCCGCCAGAATGATCAATCCCGCCGTGCCGGAGGGGATGCGCCAGTGGTAGCCGGCCGCCATCAACGCAAAGGCCGCCACGACGCAAATGTTCAAAAGAAGGTGCTTTTCTCGCATCATTGCTCCCTTTTCACTTTCGGCGCCTTCAGGCAAAGACGCTCCCGGCCAAAGCACCTGCGCCAACACAAAGGCCCTGTCCCACAAGTCCGCCGCCGCTACGCCCGCGGATGGGCGGCGGTGTAGGCGGCCGCCAGCTGCTGGTAGTCCAGATGCGTGTAGATCTGCGTCGTGCCGAGGCGGGCGT
>CACZQQ010000394.1 GCA_902783355.1 uncultured bacterium | reverse complement strand
GAGGTGACCGGCCGCACCTTCGTGGTGAAGGAGACCGGCGCCAGCGGCGTCCGCTTCAACGGCGCGGTCGGCGGCTACCTGCGCGTCGTCTCCGCCCAGACCGGCGAGCTCATCGCCACGATCCCCTTCGAGCAGCGCTTCAATCCCGTGCGCGCCTCCGGCCAGTTCCTCGGCTGGGAGCTGGAGGACTTCGGCAAGTACTACCTGAGCTACACCATCTACGAGACGCTTTTGCCGCAGCTGATGGCGCATCAGGAGAAGCTGTAGTCTAACTACTTGATTTTAAACAAGTTAGTTAATGAAAAGCCTTGTCGCCATCCTGCCCCTGCTGACAGCCCTCGCCCTCCTCCTGGCCGGCTGCTGCAGCTACGACGCCCACGCCAGAAAGGCCCCCATCATGGCGGCCTATCTGGCAGGGGACCAGGCCCAGGCGGCCGCCGCGCTGGAGAAGAACCTCGGCAGGGGCTGCGACGGGGTCATGTGGCGTCTCGAAAACGGCAGCTTCGCCTTCAGCCGCGCCGACTACGAGGGCGCCGTCGAGCACTTCAAGGCGGCGGAGGAGGCCATCGCCGAATACGACGGCCGCGCCACCGTCAGCGTCCGCGACGTCGCCAGCTCCACGGGGTCGCTGCTGATCAACGACACGAGCCGCCCCTACCGCGGCTCGTGCCGCGACCGCATCGCCCTCTGCCTCTACAAGGCGCTGGCCTACCTGGGGGCGGGCCGCGAGGACGCCTTCCGTGCCCAGATCCGGCGGCTGCGCGACGCGCAGAAGGAGGCGCGCGAACAGTACGGGCTCGAGGACGACGCGGCCAGCAAGGCGGACGCGCGCCGGCGGGAGGAGCATCCCGAAGTCGCGGGCGCGCAGGCGGACGAGGCCGGCCTGCTGCAGGGCAACGCCGACTTCGCGGCCATGATGGCGCAGTGCGACAGCCTCGTGCCCGACGCCACCGCCGACTACGTCAATCCGGCGGCCCTCTTCCTCTCGGGACTCTCTTCGCTGCGGGACGGCAACCCCGGCGGTGCCGCCATCGACTTCCGCGAGGCGGTGGCGGGGCAGCCCGCCAATGCGACGCTGCGCCAGTATCTGCGGGCGGCGCAGACCGCGGCGGGGCAGCGCCTTTCCGCGGAGGCGGCCGCCGTCCCCGACATGCCCTTCCCGCTGGACTGCCAGTGCGTCTATGTCATCTTCGGCCACGGGCGCACGGCCGCGCTGAACCAGAGGCGCCTCTACATTCCCGTGCCGGCGGGCATCGTGCCGGCGGCGTGGGCCTACTGCGAGTTCTACCCATCCCCCTTCCGGGGGCTCACCGCCGCCACGGCGCAGGCGCGCTCCGACGCGGCGCTTCTGGCCAACATGGACGCCATTCTGGCGCGCGAATACAAGCTGGCGCAGGTCGGCATGATCACGCGGATCATCCTGCGGGCCACCATCTACGCGGTCAGCCAGGAGGTCATCCGCCAGTCCGACATGGATCCGCTGGCGAAGAACCTGGCGCTCATCGCGCTTTCGGCCTCCGCCGTCATCTTCAACTCCGCCGACACGCGCACATGGGAGCTCCTGCCCAAGGAGATCATGCTGGCGCAGGTCCCCATGCCGCCGGACAGGCGGCTGACGCTGACGCTCCATGCGGAGGACGGCCTCGACCACGAGATTCCGGTGACGCTGGAGCAGGGCTTCGGCTCCGCCATCGTCTATGTCAACGCCCCCAGCCTCGCCAACATCTCCGTCCACGTCCTCCCCCTGAGGAAATGACTTTTCACAAGCCTTGAACCGACAACCCGAAACCCACAAGGAACGACAACCATGCGCAAGACCTTCGCACTCGCACTCGGCCTGCTGGCGGCCATGACGCTGGCCGGCTGCCTGAGCACCGCCAACACCATCGGCAACGCCGACCCCAACATGGCGCCGACCCCCATCCGGCAGGAGCGCCTCATCACCGACAGGGCCCTCGCGCGCCGCCTGCAGGTCGTCAGCCTGAACGGCGCCATCAACGACAACGGCCTCATGGAGGTCCAGCTGGAGGCGGTCAACACGCGCACCGGCTTCTGGTCGGGCCTCTGGAGCTCCATGACGGGCGACACCCCCTACGAGGTCGACTACAAGGTCATCTGGCTGAACAGCCAGGGCATGGTGGTGGACAGCCTGATGTCCACGTGGCGCCGTGTCACGGTCATCCCCG